>CAZCRC010000171.1:0-5119 GCA_964500995.1 uncultured Actinomycetes bacterium | reverse complement strand
TGTGCTCACCGCCGGTGTAGCGGGGCGGCTTCTGCACCTTCCAGAGGATACGATCCAGGCGCGCGCTGATGCGCGTCGGAGTCCAGGTTTGCATTTTGTTCGTTCTCCTACGTCTATCCGTTCAAATTGGAGCGGGGTTCGTACCCGCGTGTTTGATCCGCACCGACAACGGACGTTCGTTCAACCGCGTGATGCAGTATCGTCACTGATTTTAAGCAAGGCGCTCCATCGCGCAAATTCCGATAGACGACATAACAACTACAGCAACTGCGCTCATAGTTGTGAGCAAGACCAACGACGTCGCTGCGGATAACGGGCAGCCGGCAGAGCCGGCATGGATGCCGCCCTGAGCGTAAGCGTTCACGACCAAGCCATGAATGACGCCATTTGACAGACGCATCGAATCAAGGGATAATGGTCATAGTCAATCCGATGAAATTCCGTAGTGGATCGGCGTAGCGTCTGTACGCGCTGGACTGTCCGTTGAGTTCATAGCTCGCACATCAACCAAGGAATCACGCTGGATGCCCCGCATTCTGGAAAAACCATTGTCTCTGTATCTGCCGCGTCTCGAGCTCGTGCTCGTGACGCTAGTTTTGTGCGCCGTGTTTGTTCCGGCGATCAATCGTGTCCCATTCCATTCCGATGAAAGCCACTGGATATTCAGCAGCCGGTATTTCGAGACATTCGCACAAGGCGATTTTTCTGCCAAAAGCTGGAACTCCTACTGGTCCGCCGTCCAGCCGTATGTTCCACGCTACATCATTGCGCTCGGCCGGCTGGCCGGTGGTTATCACGTAGCCGACCTGAATCTGCCCTGGAAGTTCGCCCTGAGTGACGCCCAAAACGCATCTGAAGGGCGACGCCCAAGCCCAGAGTTGCTGTGGTGGTCACGGCTGCCAATGGCAATCCTGGCGGCAATGAGCGGGCTGGCAGCATTTGCGGCGCTGCGCACCGCAGCCGGGCGCGTGCCGGCCTATCTGGTCGTCGCCTTTTATGCCTTCAATCCCTACTACACTGACGTACTGCCGCGTGCGATGAGCGAAGCTGTTCTCTTCTTTTGCATGATCCTCGCCATCCTCTGTGGCGGTGTCGTCCTCACGCGTTGGCGCGTTTTTGCAGACGCCCCATGCCGGCGGACGTTGGGCTTCTTACTCGTGGGTACCGCAGCGCTCGGTGCGGCGAGTGGCGCAGCAGGCGCATGTAAACTCAACGGACTTGTGCTGATTCCTGCCAGCGCGCTGTTGTTGATGATAGCTGCCCTTGCGTACCGTGGCCGTTTGAGCCAATCCAGGCGAGCTTTGATTCTGGGTGGACTGGTGTTATGGTTGTGTGGAGCCAGCCTCGTACTGTTTGTGGGATCCAACCCGTTTCTCTTCCGAAATCCGTTGTCAAAAACGCGCGTGATGTTCAATCAACGTAACATGGAGATCGCAGCGCAAGTCCAATCCTTCCCACGAGCGGCGCTAACGAAATGGGAGCGCCGCGTAGAGACCGTTCCAAAACGTTTGTTTCAGGACTACGCCCCGCTGCGTTATCCTGGAGCCACGGCAATCAACCTTGCACTCACAACCCTCGGCCTGGCCTGGCTTGCACGAACTGCTTACGACTGGATACGTCGGCGCAACGTCAACTCGGTCGCCGTAGCAATTCTGATACTGGGCGCCTCGGCAAGTGCGCCTGCACTTGCAACGCCGCTGGACTGGAACCGCTACTATCTTCTACTGCTGGTGTTCTTGATGCTGTGCGAAGCGCTGGGAGTTGGCGTATTGGTGCGGCTCGCAGACGCAGCATGGCGCAACTGGCCATTGCCTGGTGTCTCAAGAAACCAAATGTAAGCACGGTGATCACCGGCGCCAGCCGGGCGTAGCAGATCGGTGCGTGCGCGGTCGCCCGCCTGCTTCCAGACCCGATGCGCGCGCAGAATGTCCAAAACGACCTCTTCGCTGTCATCTCGCGTGCTATGCCTGTTTTCGACACCCCAATGGGTAGTAGGTCATCAGGCACTTGCCACAAGCCGTCGCGTAGAACGTTTGAGCGAAAACAGGACTGTTCCTACAGGTTGTGTGCGATTTGCCAATGACCACAAGCTGTTGTATGGAAACATCTGTTCTATGTCGAAAACAGGCTATGATGCGCCACTCGCTCGCGGCAAACGGGGGCCACCCGTTCGCGGGCGATAGGGGGCCACCCGTTCGCGGGAGATGGGGGCCATTTAGGCAAAGGTAGCATTTTGATTCTGCTCCTTCTGCGGGGATACTCTTCTCCAATCCAGTGTAGGAGGAGGGTCCCAATGAGCGGCAGGAGGGCCGAAGTGTTAGACATCCGGGAAATGCTGCGCCAGGTACGGCTGGGCGCCAGCGACCGCAGCATCGGCAAGGCGATGCAGGTGAGCCGTAAAACCGTCAAGAAATACCGGGAGTGGGCGCAAAAGCAGGGCTTGCTGCAAGGCGAGTTGCCGCCCACCGACCAACTGCTGGCACTTTTACAATCCACCCTACCCGAGACGCCACCGCCCCAAATCGAATCGGGTGTCGAGCCGCACCGCCAGCTGGTGGAAGATTGGCGCGCCAAGGGGTTGGAAGCACAAGCCATCTACCAGAAGCTGGTCAAAGATCATACGTTCACCGGCTCCTACAGTGCAGTGTGGCGCTTCATCCACGGCCTGGAACCAGACCAACCCGAGGCCACGGTACGCGTCGAGGTTCGACCGGGCGATGAAGGCCAGGTAGATTTCGGCTACGTAGGCCAGTTGTTAGACCTGGGTACCGGTAAGCTGCGCAAGTGTTGGGCGTTCGTTATGACACTCTCGTGGAGCCGACACATGTACGTCGAGTTCGTTTTCGACCAGACCGTCGACACCTGGTTGCGACTGCACCGCAACGCCTTTGTCTGCCTCGGGGGCGTGCCCCAACGCATCGTTCTGGATAATCTCAAGGCGGCGATCATCAAGGCCAGTGTGGAAGATCCCGAGGTTCAACGCAGTTATCGGGAACTGGCCGAGCACTATGATTTCCTGATTGCCCCTTGTCGGCCGCGTACACCCGAGCACAAGGGAAAGGTTGAATCCGGCGTGCACTATGTCCAGCGCAATTTCATGGCCGTCTGCGAGCCCAAGGATATTCCACAGGCCAACGAGTCGGTGCTGGACTGGATCGAGAACTGGGCCGGTCAGCGCATCCACGGCACAACCAAGCAGAAGCCCTTGGTGCGCTTCCGCGAGGTAGAGCAAGCTGCGCTGCTGCCGCTCCCAGACGAGCCTTATGACTTGGCCGTCTGGAACCAGTCGGTAGTCGGCCGGGACTGCTACGTCAACTTCGACAAGGCCTACTACTCGGCCCCCGAGCGCTTACGCGGCCACGCACTCTGGGTGCGTGGCGGTCTCAAGTCGGTCGGCATCTACGAGGACTACAAGCTGGTGGCGCTCCACCCGCGCGCCAAGGAACCGGGAGAGCGACACATGATCCTGGCGCATCTGCCGCCCGCTAAGGTGCCCGGACTGACGACGACGCGTGAGTCTTGTGCCGCCCAGGCGGCCGCCATCGGCCCCGATACGGCCGAAGTGGTTCGGCGCTTGCTCGCCGACAAGCCGGTGGACTGGCTGCCATCTATCAAGCGGCTGCTCAAGCTGGAAAAGCGCTGTGGCGCCTCACGCCTGGAATGCGCCTGCACTCGGGCCTTGCAGTTCGACGAGCATTCCGTCGCCACCGTGCGTCGCATCCTGGAAAAAAGCCTGGACCTGGCCGCCCTGCCGCCTGTCGTCAGCGCAGTTCTGGAGGCGCCGCAGTTCGCACGCTCGGCCGACGAGCTGTGGCCCGGGCTGGGAGATGTGTCATGGAACTGATGCACCAACTGACCCCCCAACTCAAGCGCCTACGGCTCTCGGGCGTGTTGGTGAGCCTGGAGCTGCGTAACCAACAAGCCATCCAGGACAAACTGTCCTACGTCGAGTTCCTGGCCAGGTTGATTCAGGACGAGGTAGAGCGCCGTTCCCAGAAGCAACTGCAACTGCGGTTGCGTCGGGCCACCTTCCACAGCGACAAAACCCTGGAAGGCTTTGACTTCAGCTTCAACCCAACCGTCAATCGCCAACAAGTACTCGATTTGGCGACCTGCGCCTATGTCGCTCAACATCGCAACGCCCTCATTTGCGGGCCAACGGGCGTAGGAAAAAGTCATTTGAGTCAAGCCCTTGGGCACGAGGCGTGCCGGCGCGGCTACGACGTCCTGTTCGTCAGCACCCACAAGATGCTGACCCACCTGAACGCCGGTCGGGCTGACGGCAGCTATGACAAGCGTCTCCAGACTTACCTGCGGCCGGACCTCTTGATCCTGGACGATTTCGGGCTACGACCCGTGACTTCGCCCAGTTCCGAGGACTTACTGGATGTGATTCTCGAACGGTACGAGCGACATTCGATCCTGCTCACCAGCAACCGGGCGCCTGCAGAGTGGACGGGCCTGTTTAGCGATCCGCTCATGGCCTCGGCCGCCCTGGACCGCCTGGCCGACCAGGCGCATGTGCTGGTTATTACGGGCGCCAGTTACAGAGCACGTGATCGTCAGGCGCTGTACTTCCCCACCAAGGAGTCAGCGCCGTGATCCGTCTCTGTGACTGTGCCAGCCCAAAGTAAACTCGCCCAAGCCGGGCGGCCTACGCCGAGTTCGGCAACTCTGCGGCTGCCCCGGCCCAGGCGATCATCCCTGCGCTCGCAGCGGGCGCCAGTGCCTGGGCACGTGTGCCTACGCTCGACGTCACACGCAACCTTAACTTGACCGAGCTATCTTGTCGTCCATAATACCACTTGGGGGGGAAAGGCGAGATGGTTCGGTTACAATCAACCTGTCTCGTCTTTTTCAGTTGTTAAGGTTTCTATCCTGTGCCCCGTGGCACACCCTGTTTCAGAAAGGAGAACTTAAAGAAAAATACCGATCAACCTTAAGAATTCCGCATCAATCGATCATCCGACGGGAGCAGAAAAACGGATTGCTGTTGTACGCCAAATGGCCCCCATTGGGGCGCGAACTGCCGGCCCCCTACGACCGCGATTTGACACTTTTTTTTTCGCCCTCGCCGATCAGAAACGCGTCAATGAACGGCCACATCGGCTCCGGGTTG
>CAZCRC010000170.1:0-5166 GCA_964500995.1 uncultured Actinomycetes bacterium | reverse complement strand
CGCCCCTTGGAAGTAGTTGCCCCCATTGCCCAGGCGCAATGGGCCCCAGCGACTGATGTCCACGATCTTGTTGCGGTCACCGGCGTTGGCGAACCGCCACCCGGTGATGCTTCCGGTGATCGTGACGTCGTAGTCGCCGCGAGTGGCATAGGTGTGAGTCGCTTCTGCTTGGTTGTGTGACGTGATCGTGTCGGTCGTTCCGTCCCCCCACATGACGGTGAAGTTGTAGCTTCCCGATGCGGTGAGTGGCAATGCGATCTGCCGCGGAGACGACGGTCCGGCATTGTTGGTGCGCCACGTCGACACGAACGTATTCCCCGGGGTCACCGAACCGGAGGGATCACTAGCAGCCGAGGTGCCGAGCGCGTTCGTGGCCGTCGCGGTGAACGTGTACGCCTGGCCGTTCGTCAGCCCCTCAACGAGGCATGTGCGTTCTGGCATCGTGATCGTGCACGTAGCGCCATCAGGGGAGGCAGTGATCTCGTAGGTCACCGGGTCCCCACCCGTGGTCGGCTGCGGAATCCAGCCGACTTTGGCCGACTCGAAGCGGCTCTGCGCGACAGGAGCGGCGGGAGTCGCGGGGGCGGACATCTGTGACGGGTCCGACTCCCCGATCTCGTTGATCGCGATGACGCTGAACGAGTAGTCCCCCGACTCGTCCAATCCGGGGACGTCGCATGAGGTCGTTGCCGACCCACAGGTGATGTCCGTCGCGGTGAGCGCCGGGGCCACACCGCTGTATGCCCGCACCAGGTACGAGATGATCGCCGGGTTCGTCGCCGGTGAGGGGCGGTCCACTGGGGCGTCCCACTGCACGGTCCGCGTCGTCCCTGACTCCGCCCACGTGACGTTGGTCGGAGGAAGCGGCACGTCGGCATTCGTGCTTCCGCCATCAGTGATGGTCCAGCCTCGCGCGACGAGGACCGCGCGGGCATCTGCAGGTAGTCCGATGGAGTACTTGGCAGACCCGGCGCTGAACACCACATCGTCAGTGACCACGCCGGTGCCGGCGCCGTTGGTGACGCCATCACTCGAGAAGCCGTAGGCCCATGAGTACAGCATCCGGTTGTAGTTGGCGGTGCCCAACGCAGCGTTAGTGAACATCTGATCGGCGGTGGTGACGCCACCCATGTCCCAGGCCCGGAGATCCTGATTGAAGACGCTGGCACCCTTGAACATCTTGGCCATGTCGGTGGCGCTGGACGTGTCCCAAGCGCCGATGTCGCTGTTGAAGGAGGATGCGTTCTCGGCGAAGCTCAGGAACGTGGTCACATCGCCCACGGTCCAGTCGGCGATGTTGCCCGCGAAGGATGTTGCGCCGTGGAACATGCCCGCCATCGAGGTGACGCTTCCGGGTCGCCATGAGTTCAGGTCCTGACTGAAGGCGGTGGCGCCGAAGAACATCTGCTCCATCGAGGTCACGTTGCCCACGTCCCACGAGTTCAATGGTTGGTTGAACGTCGTCGCCCCATAGAACGTGCGATACATGGATGTCACGTCGGACGTCTTGGCGCCCCACGCATCCAGCGGGGAGTTGAACGCGATGGCGGATTGGAACATCCCGGTGAAGTCAGTGGCGGAACTGGTGTCCCAGGTGCTGATGTCCTGGTTGAACGTGTTGGTGCTGGAGAAGGTGTACGAGAAGTTCGTCACCTGCGCGGTGTCCCACGATCCGATGTCCGCGTTGAACGCTCGGGCGACATTGAACGTGCGATTCATCGTGGTCACGCTGCCCGTGTCCCAACCTGAAACGTCCTGGTTGAAGACGGTGGCGTTCTGGAACGTGGTCAACAGGGTGGTGACAGCGCTCGTGTCCCAGCCCGAGATGTCACCGTTGAAGGCGGAGGCTCCGTTGAAGGTGCTCGCCAGTGTGGTCACCGCACTCGTATCCCACGCATTCAGTGACTGGTTGAACGACGTTGCACCTTGGAACATTGACGTCAGATTCGTCACCGACGAGATGTCCCACGGCAGCGGCTGGTTGAACGATGTTGCTGACTGGAACATGCCCTGCATCGACGTCACATTGCCGGTGTCCCACGACGGCATGGCCTGGTTGTAGGAGCTCGCCGAGTAGAACATGTTCGTCATGTCGGTCACGCCGGAGACGTCCCAGTGATCCAGGCTGGAGTTCAGGCTCCGCGCTCCTTGGAACGCCCCTGCCAGGCTTGTTGTCGACGTCAGGTCGGGTGTGTCCGTGGCAGTGATGGTGAGGTTTTCTGCGTTGCAGAAGTAGTTGCTGTCCTCCGTCGCACTGTCCAATCGCAGTGGTCCCCAGTTGGAGATGTCGGTCAACTTGTTCCGGTCCCCGCTCTGACCCCAGCCGGTCGGGACACACCAGTCATACGTCGAGAACGACCAGCCGCGAATCGTGCCCGTGATCGTCACGTTCTTGACGCCGGGACTGCTGTAGTTGTGCTCCCGGTCGGCATCGTTTCCGGACGTCACTTCGCTGACGGTTCCATCACCCCAGGACACCGTGAAGTTGTAGTTGCCGTCACTGACGAGTGGGAGCCGGATGCGAGTGTTTCCGGTGGATCCGTCGCTGGTCTTGGTCGTGTCCCACGTCATGGCCAACGGCTGATCGGGGGTGATCGAATCCGACGCGGGTGACGCCGCCGACGAGCCGTAGACATTGGTGGCAGTCGCCGTGAAGGTGTACGGAGTCCCGTTGGTGAGTCCTGTGATCGTGCAGGAGTTCGCCGGAACCGTCACCGAGCAGGTGGCGCCGCCGGGACTGGCCGTGACCTCATAACTGTCGGGGACACCACCGCCACTCCCCCGCGACACCCACACGGTGGCACTTTCGTTGAGGGCTGCGGCCACGGGTTTGGCCGGGGTGCTCGGCTCGGTGGTCTGCGGGGTCACAGAGTTGGACAGCGGGGACGCATCGGAGGTTCCCACCGCGTTCGTCGCGGTGACGCTGAATCGGTACCCGGTGCCGTTCGACAGGCCGGTGACATCACACGTCAGTGTCGGCGCCGAGACGGTACAGGACTGTCCACCGGGCTGGGCCGTCACGGTGTATTCGGTGATGGCGCTGTGATTACTGTTCGGCTCCGCCCAGGTAACACTCGCGGACTCCGATCCGCTGGCGGCCGACGGAGGTGGCGCTGCCGGCCAAGTCGGTACGCCGGCCGGTCCGGCGTCGCTGATCGTCCAGGAGTTGTCACCGGTCAGGATGTCGCGTGCGGCCTGCGAAGTTGTCGGATTGAAGTAACTCTCGCCGGCGTCGAAGTCGACCCCTGGTTGAACGGGCAGTGCCGCCCAGCCTTGGAGCAGCGAACCGTAATTGTCGAGGCTGAGGCCAACATCCTCACCACCGGCAAACATGTCGGACATGTCGGCGACATTGCTGACATCCCACAGGCCGAGGTCGCGGTCGAACGACGTGGCGCCGTCGAACATCGAGCGCATGGAGGTGACCGCAGCGGTGTTCCACGTCGACAGGTCCACATCGAAGGCGGCCGCATCCTGGAACATCGAGCGCATGGTGACGACGCTGGCGACGTCCCACATTCCGATGTCTGCGTTGAACACAGTCGCGCCCTCGAACATCGAGCGCATGTTCGTGACCCCCGAGACGTCCCACTGGGAGAAATCGCCCGTGAGCGAAGTGGCACCCAGGAACGCATTGGAGAGGTTCGTGGTGTCGGCCAACTGGGGTGAGTCGGTCGCTGTGATGGCGAGATTGGCGGCGCCGTGGAAGTACCCGCCTGAGTTGCCCAATGCGAGCGGACCCCACGAGGAGATATCGGTGATCTTGAGACGGTCACCGTTGTTGTCGAACCGGAATCCGTCGACGGTGCCGGTGATGGTGATCGTCCGGGTGTCCTCATTGGCGTAGGTGTGGGTGACCTCCGGCTGGTTGTACTCGGTGATCTGCTCCACGGTTCCGTCGCCCCAGTCGACGGAGAAGTCATACGTCCCGGTACTCGTCAAGGGCAGCCGGACCTGGTTGCTGTCCGACGAGCCGGTGGAGGTGTTGGCCGGTTCCCAGGTCGAGACGAACGTCAGTTCGTCCGCCGCCGCCGGCGTTGTGATGCCGAGGCCCAGGACCGCGATGGCTGCCGCGACCAGTGTGGCGAGTGCCCGTCGGAGTCGTCGACCTGCCCCCTCACTCCAGCGAGCGCGTCTGTGCGATGACGCGTGCGAAGAGTGAACAGACATACGCGCAGCGTAAGTGGCGAATTGATCTGAGTCGTCCTGAGCGGCAACGGTTTCACTACAGCGGCAAATTGCCCGAGTTGATCCGATGACGGGAGGGGGACCCGTGTCGGCGATCCCATGCGAGGCAGCGAGGCAGTGCGCCCACGAACGATGCTCACTGCACCCCCCTGGCGCTGACTCAGCTGGTTCCCTCAGTGCTCCACGTGTCCACGTATTGCTGTCGGAGGTCTGTGTTGTGATGAGTCATGTCCAGCAATCAGCCAGTCCTTGACCTCGGTGGGATGCCCGGTGAGCAGGCGCGGCCGGACTGGACGCAGGCGGGGTGGTGGGATGCGGAACTGCGTCCCGAGGTGCGGGAACTGCTGTCCGTGGAGTTGGGTCCGGACCTGCAGGACGCGTTGCTCAAGATCGCCGCGGTGGACGCAGCGGACGGGTGTGATCCGGGGTTCTGCCCGTTCCCCCACACGATCTCGACGCTGGATGACCGGATCGGTATCCCCGGCACCCCGTGTGCCTGCCGGGTGGTCCTCGTGTCCGCGTGGAACGCGGTCGCGTCGTGGGTGACGCATCGCGCCGACCAGGAACTCATCGCCACCGTCGCGGCGCGACCGGTGCAGTTCCAACTGTCCCCGGATCGGGGTGACTTCGGCGCCCTCACCGACCCCGCCGTCGACGAGGTAGCTCCCGCCCTTCGGTTGTCCCCAGGTAGTGCCCACCACCGCGTCGGCGCCGTGCGTCGGGTATTCGCTGTGCCGGAACTCCGGGAGGCGGTGGTGTCGGGACTGATCACGGCCTTCCACGCCCACCTGCTGGTCACCGACCTACGCCACCTCCCTGAAGTGGACCAGGCCCGCGTGGTCGCTGACGTGTTGCAACGCCACCGGGAACGCCGCGACGCGGGGCTGCGGGACTGGACCGTGTCCGATCTTCGTCGCACGGCGAAACGCGTCGCCGCACGGTTGTGCCTGAACCTGGCCGAACAACGCCGCGAATGCC
>CAZCRC010000169.1:0-5210 GCA_964500995.1 uncultured Actinomycetes bacterium | reverse complement strand
ACTGCGCGGCCCCACCAGCCACACTCGGACCTGATGGTTCGGTCCCGCGCAGGGCCGGTCCCCGGACGGCCCGGTCGCCCAGCGACCGTCCATCCGCAGATGCGAGTGAAGGGTGAGCAGATCGCCGGAGTGGGTCACGCGCGTGAGCAGGTGTTTGCCCACCGTCGCAGTGCTCAGCACCGTCGCCCCCACCAAATCGATGGTGGCGTAGCGGGGAACCCGCAGATCCGCGTGGATCAGGACTTCGCCGGCCAAGGGCGGCGTTCAACCGACGGGCAGTCCGCCGTACGGCGTCTCCTTCGGGCACTGCTCCAGCCTGCCAGGCGCACTGCCGGGCGGCATCCGGATCAGGCCACGGGAGGACCGGCTGGAGGTGACCACTGGCCGGGCGCCTGCACCACGGCGTCTGCAACGGGTGCCGGCCATGATTGCGCCGCGGTAGGCCCTGCGGGGGCTGACCCCGGAGGGAGTTGGCCCGCGGGGAGTTGATGGCGAGCGGCCTCGATGCGCTGGGTGGCGTTCTGGGCGGCCGCATCATCGCCGACCCGGACCGCAACGGCGAGGTCGGCCTGCGCTCGCTGCAATGCCGCCATGGCCTTCTTGGCGGATCGACCACCCGCACGTTTGGCGGCCTTGCGAGCCTGCTTGCGTGACTTGCCGGTCGCCAGTTGCTGCTGTTCCTGCGGCGAGCAGAGGTAGTCCGGAACTCCGGTGAGTCCCTGGACGAAGAACGTCGAGTCGTTGCGTCGCGCGATGCGCAGTCCGACGATGAGGATCGAGATGGTCACCAGACCTTTGATGAGCAGCGACAGGAATCCGAGCTCGTCCAGCAGCAACGGGGAGTTCCACAGCCAATGGGCGAAGTAGGCGCCGACGAATGCGAGTACCGCGACACCGATGCGCCGCCACCAATTGCGATGCGTCGCGGTGAGCAGGTACCCGATCCCGAGCCCGACGATGCCGGTGTAGACGGCATGCGAGAACGGCCCCGCGATCAGCCCCCGCACCACGAACATCTGGACCAGCGGCGACAGACTGGGATCGTCCTCGATGGCGCTGACGTTCATCGTGTAGCCGAAGTTCTCGACGACCTGGAATCCCAGCCCGACGATCGCCCCGATCACGAAACCGTCCAACGCGGTGCGGGGTCGCCGGGGACTCGCGAGCAGGATCAACAGGACCCCGAGGCCCTTGGCGATCTCCTCGGTCGTGGGTCCGGCAAGTGCCGCGCCCCATTCCTGCGCCACCAGGACCCCGCGGCTGACTGTGACGAGGTCGAAGATCGCGCTGTTGGCGGTGATCGCCATGCCCGCTGCGACGAATCCGCCCCACACGAAGGCGGCCACGAGCGACACCCAGGGTTCGCGCTCGAAGTAGTCGATCCGGCGGATGATGATCAGGAACGGGATGGTGTAGAGCGACCACACGATCGCGGACCACGCTGCCAGCGACGGCGAGACCTCGGTGGACAGCAGCAGGTTCTCGATGCTGATCAGGATGGGCACCAAGCACAACAGGATCGTCACCACGAGGACCCAACCCCGGGAGCGGCCCGAGGTAAGCGGCGCGCGCGAGATCGTGCGACGTGGCGCGACAGGAGCCGCAGAAGCGGCGGGGGGCGGCGGGGAGGCCGATGGCGGAGTGATCGTCATGGCGCCCGCCTGATCCGCACGTTGGTGATCATCTCGGACAGATCGGGAATCTGCGCCGAGACGGCGACGGGCTCCCCGATTGCGGGGATCAGCGCCACGACCGACCCATCCTTGGACACGATCGCGGCGAACATGCCCGCTTCGTCCACACCGGATGCCAGGACGGCCACGCCGTTGTCGCCGGTGGGGGTGGTGAACGCCACGGGTTCGTAGTCGGGGATGAATGCCTGGTCGAACTCCGTGAACAACTCGTCGAGATAGACGTTCGGATCCGTGCCCAGATTGGCGGGTACCTCAGCCAGGCCCAAGATCACACCGTCTTTGACGAGCACCTGATCCGAGGTGCCCTCGGGCGCGTCGTCCGCGGGGAGCGTCTCCCAGCCCGGCAGCGGCTGCAGGCTGACCCGGCCCGCGGTGATCGAGCCCTGCGGGGTGGTTTGCTCGGACACCTGTCCCGCCCAGGCGGGCAGGACGACGATCAGACCCACGGTCACGAGCACAGCAAGAACAAGCGACGCCGCTACGAAGCGGCCACTGACCGTGTCCTCGGAGGCGCCCGAGTCGGCTGGGCTGGTCATGGTGCCGCGACTGCCGAGGCTGCGGACGCGGCGGCCAGGGCAGCGCCATCGGCCAGCGAAGGCCAGGGGCGGGCCTGTTCGAGTTCGAGTGACAGCTCCAGAAGTGTGCGCTCATCCCCCACGTCGCCTGCGAGGTGGATCCCGATCGGCAGTCCAGTTCGGGAGCGTGCCAGCGGCAAACTGATCGCGGGAGCACCCGCGATGTTGTGCAGCGGGGTCAGGGACACGTACCGAAGCAGTCGGATCAGGTGGGTCCGCGCGTCGACGGTGGGGCCCAGGTAGCCGATCGGCGGCGGCTCGTGCGCGAGCACCGGAGACAGGATCACGTCGTAGGTGGCGAATGGCTGGGCGTACTCGGCGGCGAATCGCTTCAGCCGACGCAGCGACCCGGGCACCCGTTCCGCGGATGTCGTGAACATCTTGGCCAACTCCAGCGTGAACGGCTCCAGCAGGTTCGCGTCGAACGGCTCTCCGAACAGCCGTCCGCCGAACCGCTTGATACTGAACGCGAGCAGCGCCCAATAGCGGAGGAAATCCACTCCCACCTGCTCGCCGTACGGGAAGTCGATCTCGTCGACGTGGTGGCCCAACGACTGACAGAGCACCCCGACGTCCTGAACGGCGGCGGCCACCTCGGGGTCCGTGGGCAACCGCGGGTGCCCCTGGGTCATGATCGCGATCCGAAGCCGCCGCCGCCCAGGCTCGGTGACGTGACCCACGGGTGGCAACAGGGGGTTGCGGTACTGCGCCTCTGCCGCGGCGAAGTAGTAGGCCGTGTCGCGGACACTCCGGGTGACGACGCCTTGGGCGATGATGTTCACCGGCAACTTGTCGACTTCGGGCAGGTCGATGATGCGGCCCCGGCTGCCCTTCAAACCGACCAGCCCGCAGCAGGCGGCGGGGATGCGGATCGACCCCCCGCCGTCATTCGCGTGTGCGATCGGGACCACACCTGCGGCGACCAGAGCAGCTGACCCACCCGAGGACCCGCCGACGCTGCGCGTGACATCCCACGGGTTGCGGGTGGGGCCGGACAACAGGGACTCGGTCGTCGAGGTCAACCCGAACTCGGGCAGTGTCGACTTGCCCAAAGCGGTGGTGCCGAGTTGTTCGAACTGCGTCGCCCACACCGACGTCGAACGCGCGGGCCGGTCCGTCGTGGCCCGTGACCCCTCCCGGGTCGGCAGTCCGGTGACTGCCTCGTTGTCCTTGATGAATGTCGGGATCCCCCCGAACGCCGCGGCGGAACTGTCCGGCGTTGGTGTCGGCTCCGTCGCCCACGACACGACAGCGTTGAGTCGCCCATCCACGGCATCCGCCCGCCGACGACTCGCCTCGACCAACTCGCCTGCTGACACCTCGCGGCGCCGCAGCCGATCCAGCAGTCCGACGACGTCGCTGTCGCCCAGCGCGTCGTCGGTGAACGCGCTGACACGGCCGCGGCCGGACGATGTGGTCATCGTGACGTCATCACCCGCGCCCGGGTGTGCCGATCTGGCCGCTGCGCTTCCAGTTCAGCGTGATCAACTCATCGACCACGCTGGGGTCGGCGTCCTCGTAGAAGTCCATGATCTCGATGTTCGTGGGTTTGCCCTTGTTCGTCCAGGTCCGCATGTAGCCGGCGATCTTGTCGTTCACCAACGCGGCCAGGGCACGCAGTGAGCAGAGGTCGCCCACGTTGTTGAGGACGCATTGGGCCTGGGTCGCGGGCTGCGCGCTCAACTGCAGTTGATTGACGAAGAGGCCGCACCAGTAGAAACCCTCGTCGTCGGTACATTTGCCGGACTCCAGCCGCTGCGCCCGTTCGGCCAGATAGGCGTCATTGTCGGCTTTGCTGACCGCCGGATCCTCGGTGTTCGGCCACGGGCTGTGGATGGCGGCTTCGCGGCTGCGGGCGCATCCGGTGTCCGGGAGTTCGACATCCTCGATCAGCACCAAGATGCTGCGATCCGCGCGCCAGGCTTTGCGCAGCGGGACGGCCGTACCGAGTCGCTTGTCAGCCACTGGGACCGCCTTGCGGGTCCACGCCACCTCACACGTCGTGGGTGCAGAGTTGTTCGGGCGGAACTGGTGCAGCACGCCATCCAGCGCGGCCAGGTACTGCTCGTCCAGGGCCGGGTCGCCCGTGAGCGAGACGTGCTGGAAGTCCAGGATGATCTGCTCCTTGGGGTGCGCCGCAGCGAACTTCAGCACCTGTCCCAGTCCCTTCTGCAGCGGTTGGGAGACATACCCGTGCTCCAGCACGAAGGGGACGTTGAGTGGATCCTTCGACGGTGCCTTGCCCTTCTGGGACTCCGGCAGGCCGACTCGCATGTCCAGGTAGCGGACGCCGCCCTTGAGTTGAGGGCCCAGGTTCTGATCCTGCGCCTTGGCCAGTCCGGCCGCGACACAGGGATTCTGTTCCGCCCCGATCTTGTAGAACGGGTTGGCGCCCAGGATGACCTGGGGGTCGCACTTCGGAGTGTCCCGGATCAGCCCCGCCCCGGAGTCGTGGGTGCCGGGGATGAGCAGGTCGGTGAGCACCGCGCCGCGGTCCTGGGAATACACCGCCTGAACCCAGTCGGCTGTCGGGCACGACAGGTGCTTCCAGCCGGACTCGCGGTACATCCGCCACGCCACCTGGTCCTGGGCGGTCTTGGCGGCCCTGGCGGCGGACTTGGCGAAGTCCTTTCCGCCGTTGGCACGCCAGCGTTGGTCGGTCATCAAGTAGGCACCGGAGCCGAGCGCTCCCGCCAGCCGGTAGTTGTCACCCGAACGGCACACGCGGGCGGACTTGGCCTCGGCCGTGGCAGCCCACGCCTTCGCCTTGCGCTTCTGGCTGCTCTGCACTGTGCCGACAGTGCGCACGGCGGCGACGTCAGCGGACGCGGCGGTGGCAGGGGCGGACGCGGCGGCGCCAGCGGGCCCGGTGGCGGCGAGCGGAACCAACACGGCCGCGGCGGCCAGAACGGACAGAGATCTACGGACGGTCATCGCCGCT
>CAZCRC010000168.1:0-5213 GCA_964500995.1 uncultured Actinomycetes bacterium | reverse complement strand
GCTGCGACATCGCGCAGGTCGATCTCGTCAGCCATGTGCGTGTTCTCCCTCGTCGTCGTGGTCAGTCGGGGAGGCCGTGGGCCCCTCGGTGGCCCCCGCGGACTCGTCGTCGAACTCGTCGTGGACGTCCACCCGGCCATCGTCGCTTCCGGTCCAGCGGATCAGCAGATCGGCGAGCGGCCCGGCTTGCTCGAAGGCGATGACCTGCTCCCGGAACAACTCCAGCAGCGCGAGGAACCGGGCGATCACGTGGGGGATGTCCGGGGCGTCAGACACCAAGGCCCGGAACGTCAGTTGATCGTGACGGCGCAACCGAGCCACCACGACGGCTGCCTGGTCACGGACGCTGACGGCGGGGGCGTGAATATGGGCGACGCCGACCTCGGGTGCTTCGCGCGGTGTCAGGGCCCGGATGGCGGCCGCGGCGAAATCGTCGTGCGATCCGGGGATCTCGACCTCGGGCAGCAGCGCAGCCAGGGCCGTATCCATCCCCACGCGACCGGGCACCCGGGCGGGTGCGGCGTACAGGCGCTCACCGAAGAACTCCGAGGCATCCTTGAACGCGCGATACTGCAGCAGGCGGGCGAAGAGCAGGTCCCGCGCCTCGAGCAGCGCCAGGTCCTCCTCGTCCTCCTCAACATCGCCAGGCAGCAGCCGAGCCGCCTTCAGGTCGAGCAGGATGGCGGCCACCACAAGGAACTCGGTGGTTTCGTCCAGGTCCCACTGGTCGCCCTGGTTGCGCAGGTGGGCGACGAAGTCGTCGGTGACCGAATGCAGGGCCATCGCGGTGACTTCGAGTTTGTGTTTGGCGATCAGCGACAGCAGCAGGTCGAACGGACCCGTGAAGCCTTCCACCCGAACCTCGAAGGCGGACTCCGACGGCATCGGTTCCGGAACCGCCGCAGCGACGGAGGCAGGGGGCAGCGACACCACAGAAAGGTAACCCACCCACGCGCACGTTCTGCGCGCCGACATACCGGGTCAGCGGCCCCGCGGGTGAGCGGTCAGGTAGACCTCGCGCAGATGGTCGATCGTGACTCGGGTGTAGATCTGGGTCGTCGTCACCGATGAGTGGCCCAATAGTTCCTGGACCACGCGTATGTCGGCCCCACCCTCGAGCAAATGGGTGGCGAAGGAATGCCGCAACGTGTGGGGGTGGACGTCGGGCACCCGCGCCACATCAGCGGCGCTGCGAATGATCGCCCACACCGACTGGCGGGTCAACCGACCCCCTCGGGCGTTCAGGATGAGCGCCGGTGTCGTGGCGCCTTTGGCCGCCCACTGCGGTCTCACCCGAACCAGGTAGGCCCCCAGAGCCGCTGCTGCGTGGCGACCCATGGGAACCACTCGCTGCTTGTTGCCCTTACCCGAGAGCACGATCAGTCGGCGCTCGACATCGACGTCGTCCAGGTCCGCACCGGTCAGCTCGCTGACTCGGCATCCGGTGCCGTACAGGAGCTCCAGGATGGATCGGTCGCGCAGACCCGCGGGTGACTGCGGGTCGGGCGCGTCCAGGATGGCCTGCACCTCGTCGATGGTGATTGCCTGCGGCAGGCGTGACGGTGGTTGTGGCGGAGTGATGCTCGCTGCGGGATCGATACCCGCGGAACCCTCGGCCACCGTGAAGGCATGGAATCGTCGGACCGAGACGACGGCACGACTGATCGACGACTCGGCAAGGGGTGGCCCCTCGATCGGCGCCCGTAGGGACACCAGGAACTCCCCCACGAACGACTCATCGATGTCCGCGAGCGCGCTGATGCCCCGTTCCGCGCAGAACTGCTGGTACTTCGCCAGGTCTCGCCGATAAGCGTCGATTGTGTTGGGGGACAGACCGCGCTCGACGGTGAGGTGATTCAGGTATTCCGTCACCTCACCGGCGAGCGGCGGTGAGTCCTGCGCCATGACGCCACGCTAAAGCAGTGACAGCGCCCAAGGTCACCAACTGCACCCGCTTCGTTGTGTCTGACCGATGCATCCGGAGTCGTAGGCCACAATGCTGTGGTGATCGATCCCCTGCTCACCCTCGGTGGTCTGTTCGCTGGCACCGTCGTGGGGCTCACCGGCCTTGGTGGTGCAGCGATCGTCACCCCCATGCTGCTGCTGCTGTTCAACATCCCGGCGCCGATCGCGGTGTCCACCGACGTCGTGTCCGCTGCCGTCATGAAGCCGGTAGGCGCGGGTGTGCACATCAAGCGCAAGACCCCGTACTACGCGGTCGTTCTGTGGCTCACGATCGGTTCGGTCCCGGGTGTGATGATCGGCACGTTGCTGTTCACCCAGCTGGCGGCGTCGCCGGACGGCGAAGCCACCCTGCGCCGACTGATCGGTGTCGTCCTGCTCACGGCGGTGGCCATCACGATCATCAGAATGCGCATCCGGCGGTACGCGGAAGCCCACAGCGATGCCCCGTTGGTGTTCTCCCGGGGGCGGTTGGTGATCGCCTCGGTGGTGGGGTTGTTGGTCGGCACGCTGGTCGGTCTGACATCGGTCGGTTCCGGCACATTGATCGCGGCCAGCCTGCTGATCCTGTTCCCGGCGATGTTGCCCAGCCGCTTGGTCGGTACGGACCTGGTGCAGGCCGTGCCGATGCTGATCGTGGGTGCCATCGCGCACTGGGGTCTCGGCGAGGTGGATGTGTGGGTGCTCCTGTCTTTGATGCTGGGGCAGATCCCCGGGGTGTTCATCGGTGCCCGGGTGTCCAGCCGCTACAACGGCCAGGAACTGCGGTGGCTGCTGCTGGTCTTGGTCGGTGCGGGTGGCCTGGCCCTGCTCGGTGCCCCCACCTGGCTGGCCACGACGGTCACGGTGGTCGGCGTTCTGGGGCTCGGCGTGCCGATCCTGTGGCGGGCCTGGCACAGTCGGCACGACCACGCGCAACCGCAGCCGGCCGAACCTGTCGCTGCATCCGACCCGGTGGACGAACCCGAGCCCGACCGCACCTGACCGTGTGCGGCGGACGCTGAGATCAGGGGCACCAGACGCGGTCGGAGGCTGCCAGCGTGGTGCGGGTGGGCCAGGGAGCATCGCCGGGGCGAAGGGTGGCCCAGTCGTTCGCGTGAGCCGCGGCAGCAGCGAGGACTCCCGTGACCGCCGTCGGGTTCGCCAGGGCGCCGGCAAACACCAGTTCGACCGCCTCGGCCAGCGGAACCCAGGCCACGGGCATGTCCCGCTCCTCCCCCGTTCGCGGCGGCCGACCACCCGGGGTGGGGCGCAGGCGCCGCGCCAAGAAGCAGCGGAACGCTTCCGTGCTGCCGCCGGGTGAGTTGAACCAGTCGGCGAGCACGTGCCACTCGTCCGCCTCCAGGCCCGCTTCTTCGATCAACTCCCGCTGCGCCGTCGACAGGGCCGACTCCCCCGCCATGTCCATCAGTCCCGCGGGCGGCTCCCACAGCCGGAACCCCACCGGGTGGCGGTATTGCTGCACGAAGAGGATCCGGTCGTCGTCATCCATCGCGATGATCCCGACCGCCCCGGAGTGAACCAGGTAGTCGCGCACGACCGTCTCGCCGTGCGGCAGTGTCACGTGATCGGTTCGTACGTCCCACCGCAGCCCGTCAAAGCGCGGCGTCCGCTCCACGATCGGGCAGGGGGCGAACTCGTCGGCGATGTTCATAACTCAGTGGGCGCTGTGACCGTGGCATCGTTCAGCGGCTCGCGGTCAGCGGCACGCACCGGCTGGGCATCGGTCTGCTTGAGTTTGATGGCAGCCTCGACGAGGCCGGAGAACAACGGGTGCGCGCGGGTGGGGCGCGACCGGAACTCGGGGTGAGCCTGTGTCCCCACGTAGAACGGGTGTTGGGTCTGCGGCAACTCGACGAACTCCACGAGGCGACCGTCCGGCGACGTCCCCGAGAAATCCAAGCCCTCGGCAGCGAGTTTGGGTCGCAGGGTGTTGTTGACCTCGTAGCGGTGGCGGTGCCGTTCGTCGATGTAGGGCGCGTTGTAGAGCCGCTCGACCAGCGAGCCGGGGGTTAACTTCGCGGGATAGAGGCCCAGACGCATACTGCCGCCCATGTCACGAGCCCCGGACACCACGTCACGCTGGTCCGCCATCGTCGCGATCACCGGGTGTTCGGTGGTTTCGTCGAACTCCATCGAGTTCGCGTCCTGCCATCCCAACACGCTGCGGCCGAACTCGATGACCATGCACTGCATGCCCAGGCACAATCCCAGCGCAGGGATGCCGTTCTCGCGGGCGTGGCGCAGCGCACCCACCTTTCCGTCGATACCGCGCACACCGAATCCACCAGGGACACAGATCGCGTCAGCACCGGCGAGTTGCTCTGCTGCTCCCTCGGGGGTGGCGCACTCGTCGCTGGACACCCACCGGAGCTTCACCCGACAGTCATGGTGGAATCCCCCGGCCCGCAGCGCTTCGGTGACTGACAGGTACGCATCGGGCAAGTCGATGTACTTGCCTACCAGGGCAATGTCGATCTCGTGGGCAGGCTCATGGACCCGTCGCAGCAGACCATCCCATTCACTCCAGTCAACGTCGCGGAAGGGCAGATCCAAGCGGCGCACCACGTAGGCGTCGAGCCCCTCGGTGTGCAGAACCTTGGGAATGTCGTAGATCGAGGGGGCGTCGACCGCAGCCACGACGGCCCCTTGATCCACGTCGCACATCAACGAGATCTTTCGCTTGATCGAGTCCGGCACTTCGCGGTCCGAACGCAGCACGATGGCGTCCGGCTGGATACCGATCGATCGCAACGCCGCCACCGAGTGCTGGGTCGGTTTGGTCTTCTGCTCCCCCGAGGGTCCGATGTAGGGCAATAGCGACACGTGCAGGAAGAACGTGTTCTCGCGGCCGATCTCGTGGCGGACCTGACGCACGGCCTCGAGGAACGGCAGGGACTCGATGTCGCCCACGGTGCCGCCGACCTCGGTGATGACGACGTCGATCTCGTCGGTCGCCATCCGCAGGATGCGGGACTTGATCTCGTTGGTGATATGCGGGATGACCTGCACCGTGTCGCCCAGGTACTCGCCGCGCCGCTCCTTGGCGATGACCGTGGAGTACACCTGACCGGTGGTGACGTTGGCCGACCCGTGCAGGTTCGTGTCCAGGAACCGTTCGTAGTGGCCGACATCCAGGTCCGTCTCTGCGCCGTCGTCGGTCACGTAGACCTCGCCGTGCTGGAACGGGTTCATCGTGCCGGGATCGACGTTCAGATACGGATCCAACTTCTGCATCGTGACCCGCAGAC
>CAZCRC010000167.1:0-5219 GCA_964500995.1 uncultured Actinomycetes bacterium | reverse complement strand
ACGAGCAGGGATTCCGGACGTTGGCACCGAATCTGCGCGGATACTCCCCGGCCGCACGACCCGGGTCGGCCAAGGATTACGTCCTGGCTCGCACGGCGGGCGACGTCATCGCACTCCTGGACTCCATCGATGCGGAGCAGGCCCACATCGGGGGGCACGACTGGGGCGGCTTCGTGGCGTGGGGGGTGGCGTCGGCGTTCCCGGACCGGGTGCGGACGCTGTCGGTGCTGTCGACCCCGCACCCCGCCGCCATGAAGGCGTCGTTCGTGCGCAGCACGCAAGGGCTTCGCTCCTGGTACATGGGCATGTTCCAGTTGCCGTGGATCAGCGAACAGATCATCCATCCGGGGGGGCCCGCTTGGAACGCCCTCATGCGCGGGCTGCCGCCCCACCAGGCCGCGCACTACACCGACCGGATGCGTCAACCGGGGGCCTTGAGCGCCGCCCTGAACTGGTATCGCGCCATGCCGCGCGACATGATCCGGTCGTCGCTGCCGATGCATCGCATCACGGTTCCGACCACGTACGTGTGGGGCGAACGGGACCCTGCGCTGGGCCGCTCGGCGGCGGAGGCGACTGGCGACTACGTGAGCGCCGACTACACGTTCACAATCCTGAAGGGCATCGGGCATTGGATCCCCGAGACAGCCCCCGACGCTGTCGTCGAGTCACTGCTGGATCGCTTCACCGACCGCGTCCCCTGACTCGTACTTTCGCTGGTAGGCAGTGCGCACGGCGAAGAGCAGCAACGGGATCGACAGCAGGATCACCACACCCGCACCGACGCCGAGCCGCATCCAGGCGTCGTCGCTGCCCGCCAGCATCCCCGCGACCAGGGGTGCGACCGCACCCGCGGCCATGGCTGATGCCCCCACGATGACCACCAGGCGCCCCGACCGTGGATTCAGGTCGGCCCCGGCGGCGAACACGAACGGGATCGCGGTGTAGAACGTCAGGTTCGTGATCAGGATGCCGACCATGTACGGCACCACCAGCGCTGTCCCGACCATCACCTTGCCGATGACCAGGACCAGCAGGGACCCCACCAGCACCCACGTCTTGCTGGGTCGCGCGCCCATGAACCAGGCGATCAGGCAGCCGACCACACTGAGCACCTGCGCCGCGCCGAGGAACCACCAGGACTGGGCCGACGACATCCCGGCTGCCTGCGCAATCGATCCGGCGAACGTCCACACGGCGATGACGCCGACGTTGAGCAGGAAGTACCCGGCGACCAGGGCGAGCCCGGGTGCGCCCAGCCAACCGCGATCTGCCCTCCGCTCGACCGATGCCGGGGTCGACCCCGGCGAGGGACCCAGCGTGGGCAGGCGCAGTCCGGCGATTCCCAGCCCGACCAGAACCACCGCGATCCCGGCGAAGATCCCGAACTGGTTGTGGTCGACGGGGATCACGCCGGTGCCGGCCAGGACCAGCGATCCGATGACGATCGACGCGATCGTCACCAGCGCATAGGCGCGTTCGGTGTCATTGGCGAACGACAGCGCCGACCCGCCTGCGGCATACGCCAGACCAGCGCCCACTCCCACGACGATCATCAGCAGCAACAGCACCCCATGGGACTGCGACACCGCGGCAGCACCCAAAGCGACCGCAGCCAGGCAGCATCCGCCGAGCCCGATCCACCGGCGGTCCACCCGCGCGATGAGTCCGGTACCGCCGAGTCCGAAGATCACGATCACCTGCGCCAGGTGGAGCGCGGTCAAGTAGCCGCCGATGCCGGTGTTGTCCAGGCCCGCGGCGCCGAGTGCATCGGCGAACAAGGGGGCGACCACGGTGGCCAAGACGCCGGCGATACTCAGGGCGCCACCGCCGACGAGCACCCCCGACTGCTCGGTCACACGATGGCCGCGGCTGGCGACGCGCTGAGTCACACGGGGAGTGTGGCGGGATTCAGGGGCGCACGCCTGTCTGTCGACACACCTGGTCCCAGAGCATGTCGGCAGTGTCCCGGTCTGGCCGGGTTGTCGGCAGGCGCGTGGTGCTGCGCGGGCGCCGGTCATGCCAGAAGCCACCGTTGCTGGCGACCGCTTCGGGGTTGGCACCCAGCCACACGATCGTGTCGGCCCCCTGCTCGGGGCTGCGCAGGAAGGGGCCGGTGATGCGGTGGAACGTGGGAAGCGAAGTCCGCACCCCCGGGGTGTCGGCCCACCCGGGATGCATGGCGTGGAACGTCACCGGGTCGCCGAACCGCTGCGCCCACTGTTCGTTCAGGGTGACCTGGGCTCGCTTGGCCAAGGCGTAGGCACGTACCCCATCGAAGTCGGCTTCCGACATCTCGACGGTGTCGGTGTCGAGGCCCACGGAGTACATGCCGCCCGACGAGACCGTGATCACTCGTCCGTTGCTGCGCTGCAGCAGGGGCAGCAGTCCAGCGGTCAGGATGTGCTGACTGAGCACCTGGCTCGCGTACGTGTCCTCGAACCCCTGCGGGTTGGCGCGGTACTCGGCGACCAAGGCGCCCGCGTTGTGGACCAAGACGTCGAGGCGGTCGTTGGTGGCCGTGAAATCCGACACGAACTGCCGGGCCTGGTCCAGGTCGGACAGATCCGCGAGCGCCGTTTCGACATCGCCGATCGCGGCGGCGGCATCGTCCAGCCGCCCCTGATCCCGGCCGACGACGACGACGTCGGCACCAGCTCCGACGAAGGCACGTGCTGCCGCCTTGCCGATCCCCGAAGTGGCACCGGTGACGATGACCACCTTGCCGGTCATGTCCGCGATGTCCGACCAGTCGGCGATGCGGCTGCGTGTCTCGATACCGATGCGACTGAAGCTGCCAGCGACGCTGACTTCCAGGGCCGTATCGACGATGCGATTCGCCCAGGCCGGGGCCGTCACGCGCTCACCGCGTCAGTGGCCGGGTTGAGCGCAGTCCGAAGCCCGGCCTCGGCGCGCCGCCCGATCACCTGGAACAGCAGCCACAGGCCCGGATCGAACAACCGGCGGGGGCCTTTCAGCGCCAGGTCCGCGTCGTAGGTGACTTCACAGCCGGCTCCGGCCGGAGCGACGGTGATGACGTCGTAGCTGACGAAGTCGTTGTTCTCGGCCCGAAGGTCGACCCGTCGCGTGCCGTCTGGGGACTCGACGCGGACGACGATGCGGTACTCCAACGGCGTCACCCGACCGAGCAGCACGGTATCGACGCGATATCGGGCGCCCACCTGGGCAGCCTCGCCGTCGATCAACTCCGCGGCCGCGACGCCGGGATCCCACTGTTCGATCGTGGCGAAGTCGCTGAGGTAGTCGAATGCCTCGGCCACGGACAGCGGGCTGGTGATGGTGGTGCGGTAGCGAGCCATGGCAACTCCTCAGACCGTTGTGGCTGGGGATTGGGATTCGATCTGGGTCGCGAACCGGCGCAGTGAATGTGTGACGGCCCACTTGCTGATCGGTCGGGTCATCCGCCACAGGAACTGTCCGACGGCGCCGCCCGGGATGGAGAGGTTCTCGATCCAGATGACGACGCTGCGCGTGGGTCCGTCCGGCTCGACCCGGAACGTCCCGGAGCCGCGGACCACGCGGCCGGTGTGGGTCACGGTGACCTCGACGCCGTCCACCCACTCGCTGACCACCATGGTGTCCAGGAACCCCACCCGACCCACGCCGGTGAAGGCTTCGAGCCGATCCCCGGCGGCACGGCGCTGCGCGCCGACCTCACGCACGTCGGTGCCGAGCATCCACTCCCCCTGCGACTCCCAATCGGTCAGGGCGAGCCACACCTGCTCGGCGGGCGCTGCAACGGGCACGGTCACTTGGAGTTCGGACATGCTTCCAGCGTCAGTGCACTCCCCCGCCGCAGCAACTCGACACAGTACGGATGTGACATGAATCGCTCCCCACCCGGTCAGCAGTGACTAGCGTTCGGATCATGCAAGCGATGCACGTGCTCCTGGGCGTCAGTGCCCTGATCGTCCTGGGTCTTGCGGTGTGGCTGGCCTACCGGATCATCACCGGTGGTCGTCCCGCAGCCGACGAGTGACGGCTGACGGCCGCCGATACGTTCGGCCGTCACAGGTCCGGGGTGCACTCCCCACGTCCCGCCTTCGCCAGACCGGCCAGGTCGCCGGAACCGAGTTGGGCGCCGTGCAGGCCGCCCTCCCACATGATCTGCGACTCGTCGGACACGTGATCCAATCCGACGACGTGTCCCATCTCGTGGAGCACGACCTCGGAGAGGTAGGCGTGATTGCCGGGGTCGGCGAAGAACTCTCGATCGAGCACGATTGACCCCGTCACGTAGGCCGGGTCGCTCAACGCGGTGTCGATGGCCAAGCTGCCGCCCAGTCCGACAGCTGCCTGTTCGAACTCCGGTACCGCGTTGGGTCCGGCCCAGGCGATCAAGATCGGTGCCCAGCGTTCCCGGTAGCGGCCCGGCTGATATGGCTTACGTTCCACCCGGTACTTCTCTCGCGTCTCGCCGGCGACGGTGATGGACAAGCCGCTGGCTCGGCTGATCTGTGCGACCGCATCCGCAACCACCGGCATCGCCTCGGGCGGGGCACCGGCGGTGTTGACCACCACCTCGAGGCGCCGACACGGGGAGTAGGTGACGGGCGTGCCGCCCTCCCGCCGTAGGAACGCGTATTCGCCGTGATCGGCCGGTGGCCGCACAGCCGGCAGTATCCGCGTCTCCTGCGCGTCCGCCCGTGGCGGCGGCATCGAGCCGCCGTTGAGCCATCCGGTGACACTTCGGCGCACCGTGTCTCCCGCGAAGATGCCGGACAACGGACCGCCGTCGATCAGCGGACGACCGGTCGTGAGCAGCCAGTTACCGCCCCACACCAGGGCCGCGAGGAAGGCGACGAACACGAGGGTCCCCAACCCTGCTCTGCCGCGTTCGTCCATACGACGATCATCCGTCATGTCCGACCGGCCACCAGCCGACGCGAGGTGTTCGTACGAAGACCTGACACGTCCACTGGGCTGACCCCTCGGGGTGACGCCCGCCGCGGCACCGCCTCTCTTGGCTGTCACAGTCGTGAATCGCCTGCTTGCCATGGCGGACTTCGTGCGCGTCACGGACGCCCGACTGAGGTCATTGGCCGTGGCCGGTCCGTCACGAGAAGCCCCGGCCGACTGAGAATCGAACCACGGTGGAGACCTCGGATCGAGGTGACCGGGGCCTGTCGGACGTCTGTGATCTGATGAAACATGTCCAGCAATCAGCCCGTTCTTGACCTCGGTGGGATGCCGGGTGG
>CAZCRC010000166.1:0-5237 GCA_964500995.1 uncultured Actinomycetes bacterium | reverse complement strand
GCAGGCCGCCCAGGTCACGACCGTTCGGGAGGTTCATGACGTCCAGCGGAACGTTCGATGCACGACGAGTCCCCCCACCGCGGTCCACACCGCCAGGATCGCCAGGGATGTCCCGATGACGGCCATGTCGCCGGATCCCATGGCTGCCCGCAGGCCGTCGGCCAATGCCGCTGAGGGTAGGTAGCTGACGATCGTCGCGAACGGCTCGGTGAATCGCGTTGCCGGGACGATGACGCCGCCAGCCAGCAGCAGTAACAGGTACACCGCATTGGCCAGCGCGAGGGTCGCCTCGGCGCGCAGGACACCGGCCAACGCGAATCCCCACGCGGCGAACGCCGCTGTTCCCAGTGCGATCACGGGGATCGACCACAGGGCGGTGTGGTTGGGAATCCATCCCAACAGGACCCCGACCAGCCCGATCACGGTCAGTTGGACCGCTTGGACTCCCAGGACCGCGATCACCTTTGCGGCGAGCAGTCCCGTGCGTGACAGGGGAGTGGTTCCCAGGAACTTGATGGCCTCACCGCGACGGTCGAACCCGGTGGCGATGGCCAAGGCGGTGAAGGCGCTCGACATCACGGCCAGCGCCATGATGCTGGGCACCAGCAGATCCAGGCGCGCGGATCGGCCCGACACTCCCAGTGACACGAAGTCGGTCACTGTCATGCCGATCAGCAGCACGATCGGGATGATCAGCGTGAGCAGGATCTGCTCGCCGTTGCTCATCAACATCCGCCATTCCAGGCCTGCCTGGGAGCGGACGATCGTGGCCGTGGGGGCGGCGTGGCCGGCGGGAGCGAGACTCATCGCGCGGCCTCCTGAGTGGCGCGGGCCTCGCCGGTGACGTCGAGGAAGACTTGTTCCAGATCCCGCTGGGATACCGACAGTTCCGATGCCATGACGCCATGCTCCGCGCACCACGCGGTGACTGCCGCCATGGTCGCGGGGTCGATCCGGGCGCCGGTGAGGCGGTAGGAACCCGGCGGCTCCTCGACAAGGTCGAAGCCGGCCGGAAGGGCCCGCAGCAGCGCGGCCCGGTCCAGGTGATGCCCGGCGCGGAACCGCAGTGTCTGACCGTCCGGGTCGGCGGTGAGATCGGCAGCGGTCCCGCTGGCCACACATCGGCCGTGGCTGACGATGACGAGGTGATCGGACAGGTGCTCGGCCTCTTCCATTGCGTGCGTCGACAGCAGGATGGTCGTGCCGGCGGCGCGCAACTCCTCGATGAGCGCCCAGACATCCCGCTTGGTCGCGGGGTCCAAGCCCGCGGTCGGCTCGTCGAGCATCAACAGCGAAGGGCGACCGACCATGGCGCAGGCCAGTTTGACCCGCTGCTGCTCACCGCCGCTCATCCGCCGGAACGTGGTACGCCCCAGCGAGCCCAGGCTCAGGCGGTCGATGAGTTCCGCGACGCTCCAGGAGTCGGTGTAGAAGCGAGCCACGTGCGAGATGGCTTGCTGAGCGGTCGCTCCGGCCGACACCCCACCCCGCTGCAGCATCACACCGACCTGAGCGCGCTGCTCCGCGGTGCGTCGCCACGGGTCGAGGCCCAGCACTCGGACTTCGCCGGAGTCGGCCCGCTGCAGCCCCGCGCAGATCTCGATGGCGGTCGTCTTGCCGGCGCCATTGGGGCCCAACAGTCCGGTCACTTTGCCGACCGCGACGGTGAGGTCGAGTCCCGCCAGCGCCTGAGTGTCACCGAAATGCTTGCTCACGTCCGTGAGTTCGATGGCGTGGATGGGGGGAGTCACCTCACGAGTGTAAGTGGGACTCGGGCATGGGGCCGTGTGTCGCTTCCGGGCGTTGCCTCCCGAGGCGAACCACCGGCCACAGCGGCACCGTGGCTGTGGCAACTGGACGCGAATCCTGCGGTCACGAGGAGTGATGCGGTGGCGGTCAGCACCAGGGCCACGACATACGCGAGGGGGCCGTGGGCGGTCGGATCCAGCGCGAGGCCAGGCATCGCAGCGACGGCTCCCAGTGGAATTCCCGCGAGCACGGTCATCAGGACGAGTCCACGTGTCAGGGGTCGCCAATCGTGGGTCGTGGTCGAGGGGCGGGCGTCGCTGCTGTGCCCGCGGGCGGTCCCGATCTCCCGGCGCGCTTCTCCGGACCATGGCCCCAGCCGGTCGAGCACCGATCGAGCGATGGCGAACCACGCCACGGCGACGATCGTCCCGGCCAGCACATCGGCCGGTCGATGCCAGTCCAGCGCGATCGTGGCGCATCCACCGCCGATGGCCCCCACCGTCAGCAGGTGCCCCACGCGCCGCATCGCAGTCGACTCCGGCAACAGGACGGCGATCCCCAGCGCCACGGACAACAGGAACGTCACGGTGCCCGACGGCAGCGAGTTGCCATCGCCTTCGCGGCGTCGGCCACGTTGTTCATCGCGGGGTGCAGCACCAGCAGCACTGCCCCTCAGAGACCGCCGCAGAGACCGCGATGTCGTCACCGATGGCGAGCGCGAGCGCGATGGCCGACGGCACCGTCGTCGAAGTAGCCGCAGGCAATCCCGACTTCTCGACACTGGTCGCTGCCGTTCAGGCAGCCGACCTGACCGAGACGCTGAATGCGGAGGGCCCGTACACGGTCTTCGCTCCAACGAACGAGGCCTTCGAGGCGCTACCCGCCGGCACGGTGGAGAAGCTGCTGAAGCCAGCGAACAAAGAGGCGCTGACCAAGATCCTGACCTACCACGTCGTTGCGGGCGAGGAGATCATGGCCGCTGACATCACGGCCGGCAAGGTCGCCACCGTCGAGGGGCAGAAGCTCGACATCACCACCGACGACGGCGTCCAGGTGAATGGTGTGACGGTCGTGACAGCTGATGTGGATGCCTCCAACGGTGTCATCCACGCCATCGATGGTGTCCTGATCCCGCCGGACGTGGATCCCGCTGCCTTGAAGTGAGCAGGGCAGTAAGAAAGTCGATGGGGCGTTGCCGCGGTGGTTGCGGTGGCGCCCCATCGGCGCGTCCGCCGTGTCCCTGCGGTAGCGCCGTGAGGAGAAACACCGGCACCCCCCCTGTTGCACTCGCGGTCAATTAGGCAACAATGGTGTTGTGAAAATCCCCTCCGAGGCCAGCCGCCGCGTCGCGCGGTCGCTGCTCGCCCTCGGACCGGCCACCGCCCCGGAGTTGGCCGAGCGGCTGGGAATGACGCCCGCGGGGGTGCGCCGCCACCTCGATTCCCTCGAAGCTGACGGCCTGATCCAGTCCGGCGAGCGGCCCGCGTTCGGTCCCAGCCCCACGCGGGGGCGGGGACGGCCGCCCCGGGTGTACTCCGTGACCGAGGTCGGGCGCGATGCATTCGATCAGGCCTACGACGATCTGGCCGCCTCGGCACTGCGATTCCTGCACGAGAACGGCGGCAGCGAGGCGGTCACCGCATTCGCGCAACGCCGAGCCGAGGAGTTGGAACGCCGGTACCTACCACTGCTCGCCACCGAGACTGACCCCCGCCGCAAGGCAGAGGTACTGGCCAACGCCATGTCCGACGATGGTTTCGTGGCCTCGGTCACCGATGCCTCCGGGTCTGCCACTGCCCTGCAGATCTGTCAGCACAACTGCCCTGTGGCCCACGTCGCAGGGGAGTTCCCCGAACTGTGTACCGCCGAGACCGAGGCCATGGCCCGGCTACTCGGCACGAACGTGACCCGACTGGCGACCATCGCACACGGCGATGGCGTCTGCACCGCGGTGGTGTCCGTCCCGGACACTGCTCGTTCCGACGAGAGGATCCCGTCATGACCTCATCCCCCGATCAGCTCGAAGGGCTGGGCAACTACGAGTACGGCTGGGCGGACCCGGACGCCGCGGGAGAGTCGGCCCGTCGTGGACTCAGCGAAGACGTCGTGCGCGACATCTCCGCCAAGAAGAACGAGCCGGAATGGATGCTCGAACTGCGGCTCAAAGGGCTGCGCCTGTTCGAGAAGCAGCCCATGCCGTCGTGGGGTGCCGATCTGTCCGGCATCGACTTCGACAACATCAAGTACTTCGTGCGCTCGACCGAGAAGCAGGCCGAGTCGTGGGAGGACCTCCCCGACGACATCAAGAACACCTACGACAAACTCGGGATCCCCGAGGCGGAGAAGCAGCGCCTCGTCGCCGGTGTGGCCGCGCAGTACGAGTGCTTGGCGGGGGACACCCGCGTCTGGACCGCCGATCGGGGCTTCGTGACGATCAAAGAGATCGAGCCGGGCGACCGCATCTATGCGTATGACGAAGCGGCTGAGGAGTTCGTCATCGCGCCGGTCAAGGCGAGCGCACAGACCGATGTGCGCCAGACGTTCCGGGTCACTGCAGGCACGCGACAGATCCGCGCCACGGACAACCACCCGTTCCTTGTTCTGGAGGACGCCCGCAAGCCTGGTCGACAGCGTGCTCGCTACCGCCGAGTCTGGAAGACCGTGGGCGCGTTGGCAGTCGGCGACGTCGTCGCGGTTCCCCGCGCTCTTCCGGAGCGGGGCGCCAGTCGCCGACTGCACGACGGTGACGGGTTCGGTCCCGAGTGGACGAATCCAGACCTGATGTGGCTGCTCGGATTCTTCACCGGCGACGGCAACGTGCAGTCGTCGGGCCGCACCCATCGGGTCCAGTTCGCCGTCACGGACGTCGGTACGGACGTCGAGGTGAGAGCCGAACTCGAACGCGTCATCCGGGAGCAGTTCGGGCTTCGGATGATTCACGCCGATCATGTTCGCGTGGTCGTCAACTCCAAGGCGCTGTGCGAGTGGTTGGTCGACAGCGGTGTCTCCGGAAGGTCGCTCACGAAGCGGATTCCAGAATGGATCCACACCCTCCCTGCCGCTGAGCGATTGGCCTACCTGGGTGGCTACGTCGATGCAGACGGCTATGTCGCCCCGAGTGACAGCGGCTCCGTCCACCTCACCAGTGGCAACGAGACCCTCCTGTCCGAGGCCGCCTCGCTTGCTTGGTTATCCGGGCTGCGCGCGAGTCGCCTGTACGAATTCGATTCCGTCCACCCGACCGATCCCGAGCGATTGATCCACGGTTACCGCATCATCATCTCGGGAGATTTCGATCGACTGGACTGTCGCAATCCCCGTCGCACGCAGCGGTTCGGGCGTCGGGTGTACCACCATTCCGATCGCGCCTCACACGGCACAACCATTCGTGCTCATGTCACCGAAGAACTCGGTTTCACGCGTGTCACGGCCATCGAACCCCACGAGATCGAGGCACGCGAGCCGACGGTGCTTCTCGTCACGATGTT
>CAZCRC010000165.1:0-5281 GCA_964500995.1 uncultured Actinomycetes bacterium | reverse complement strand
GAGTACGCGATCTGTTACGTCAATGCCTTCCAGACGCAGCCAGGACGGCTCGGTTGGTGGCGAGCCCACCACCCGGACCTCCTACTGCGGCATCGAGGCCGCCTGGTCGCCGACGCGAACTGGCCGGATGAGGTGCTCCTCGACATCGGCACCCGGGTCAACCGCCGGGCGCTCGCACGGATCACGGATCGATCGTTTCGAGTCTGCGCCGGCAAGGGCTTCGACGCCGTCGAACCGGACAACCTCGACTCGTGGACCCGCAGCCGCGGCCAGTTGCGACGACCCGATGCAGTGGCCTACTCCCGGCTGCTCGTCCGTCGAGCCCACGCGCGCGGGCTGGCCATCGCCCAGAAGAACGCCGTGTCGTTGGCACGGCGACGGGGTGTCGTGGGGTGGGACTTCGCCGTGGCCGAGGAGTGTCAGGTGTACCGAGAATGCGACCGCTTCACGAGGGCCTACGGCGGTGCCGTGATCGAGATCGAGTACGACGACGCGGGCGGCCGGGCGAACTTCACGGCAGCGTGTGCGGCTCGCGGTGCGTCGATCGCGATCGTGTACCGGGACCGTGATCTCGTCCCCGCGGAGCGTCCGGGGCACGTGTATGACTCGTGCTAACGGACCGAGTGGCCTACCCCTCGCGCAGCACCTTGGCCATGGCCTTGCCTCGGGCCAACTCATCGACGAGTTTGTCGAGGTAGCGGATCTGCTGCATCAACGGATCCTCGATGTTCTCGACCCGCACTCCGCAGACCACGCCCGTGATCTTGGTGACGTTCGGGTTCAGACGCGCATCGGCGAAGAACTGTTCGAACGTCGAGCCGGAGTCAAGGTGCTGCCGCAGTTCTGCGTCGTCGAACCCCGTGAGCCAGCGGATCACTTCGTCCAGTTCCGCCTGAGTGCGACCCTTGCGTTCCACCTTGGTCACGTACAGGGGATAGACCGACGCGACGCTCGTGGTGAAGATCCGGTGCACCCGGTGATCGTAGTAGTGGCCGCGGGCTGCGCGGCTCGGGAGGGGATCAGCCCAACTGGGCGCACATCGCCGCACCCGAGGTACGGGTGGCGGGTCCGAGGTCCGTCACGGTGTCGAACGACGCGATCCCCACCTGGTAGGAGTTGCCCGTCCGGGCTAGTCCGATGCTGAACCCGCCCTGCATGCGGTCCTTGTTCTCGGCGACCTGGGTCACCCATTGAGTGCTGCTGCGGTAGGACAGGTCACGCACGAACCAGGTGCCGCCTTCGCTGGCATATCGAGGATCACGCTCGTAACTGATCCATTGGCCGTCGGGGCAGAACGTCAGGTTCATCGACCGGCCATCTCCCCGCGTGCCGGTGAAGGTGTAGCCGGAGATCTCCTTGACGACGTTGACCTCGTTCGCGCGGGTCTTCTGGCACGCGCGGTACTGCTTCTTCAGCTTCTTGGCCTTCTTCGTCTTGCCGGCTTTGCTCGCCTTGTTGGCCTTGGTCTGCCAGCTCGCGCAGGAGCTGGAGCTCGTGTGCGTGGAGGAGGCCGACACCGAGGCCGGGGCCGCCACGACGAGGAGTCCAGAAACGGCAACTGCGGTCGCAGTGGTCAAGAGTTTCATTTCGAAAGCGTACGTCAGCCATCAAGGCGTCCCGACCAACAACCAGACCCATAAGGGACCCCCGTCCGGTGAAGGACGGGGGTCCGGTGATCACGGTGGTCGGCGCCAGACGGCCGAAAAGGTCGCTCGAAGCGACGAGGTGTTGAAGCCCGTGGCCTGAGTCCACCGCGATCGAGGCTCATTGTGCCCACAGGAACGGCTGCTAAGCGCGCCGGCCTCGCACGAGCGTCTCCCCCGTTCGCTTTGCCGCGACACCGCCTGACGCGACGATTAGCGTGGTCGCCTCGCAACGATCTTGCGGGTGAGACGGAGGAACCGTGTCGAATCTCCTCTCGCGGTCACTGGTCGCGGTCTTCGCCGTCACAGCCCTGATCGTGGGGATTGTCATGGCACCCCCGCAGGCAGCCGCCGAACCGGGCGACGAGTATGCGCTGACCGGCACAGTGAGCAGCGACAACGGCCCGGTGACCGAAGGCGATGTGACGTTCTACGAGTCCTGCGCTGCCTGGGCGGATGGCCGCTCGGTGGTCATAGCTGAGATCACGGACGGACAGTACTTCGCGGCGCTTCCAGCGGGTTCGTACAAGGCGCACATCGAGGCCGCCACCCCTGGAGCCGTGCCATCGTGGCATTCCGGACAGTTGTCGTGCGAGGCGGCGGATGTGGTGACGGTGACCGGGGACACTGAGGTTGATCTGCAGGCAGTCGCGGGTTCGGTACTCACCGGCTCAGTCAGCAGTGACGACGGTCCTGTTCCCGATGGAGCCGTGTCGCTGTACGCGACCTGTGCGGACTGGGAGACGGGCGAGCGGGCCGCATACGCGGACTTCTCCGACGGGAGTTACTCGATCACCGTGCTGGACGGGACCTACAAGGTCTTCATCAGTCCCTGGACCTTGGGAGTCCTGGAGTCGTGGCATTCAGGGCAGTTGCGCTTCGCGTGCGAAGCGGCGGAGTCGGTGGTGGTGTCGGGCGACACCGAGGTGGACCTGGTGGCGCTGGCGGGCGCGGCCGTCACGGGGTCGGTCAGCAGCAGCGCCGGCCGAGTGCCCGAGGGTCACGTGGTGTTCTACGAGTCGTGCGCCGATGTGGCCGATGATCGCGGCGAGTACGGGTTCATCTGGGAAGGGGACTACGGCCTGACCGTGCCGGACGGCACCTACCGAGTCCTGATCGAACCCATCACACCTGGCGACGCCGTGACGTCGTGGCATTCGGCGAAGGAATCATGTGAATCAGCGGATGTCGTGACGGTTGCCGGTGCAGGTTCGCACGATCTCGTCGCGCGGGCCGCTGGGTCCCCCGCACCGACGTCAACACCCACACCGTCGACCATCAGCCCCAGCCCGACCGCTTCGCCGACGGTAACCCCGACGGTCGCTCCGACGACTGCCGCTCCGACAGCACCGGCCCCAGTCGTCAGAGCGAAGCAATCGCTCAAGCGGCCCCCCGTCAAAGCCAAGCGCGGCAAACGGGTGGCACTCAGCCCTCGCACCGTCCAAGGCCAACCAGTGAAGTGGTCCTCGTCATCCAAGCGAGTGTGTGCGGTCAAGAAGTCACTGGTCCGCGCGAAGAAGACGGGCCGCTGTCGATTGCTTGCGGTGGCCCCGGCGACACCGACGCTGTTGGCTGTGCGCACCGGCCACACGATTCGAATCAAGTGACCGCCAGACGCACGAGGGGCCGCCCCCATCGATCGATCGGCACTGACGACGTCCCAGAGGCTATGCGCCGCGGTCGCTGATGAGGGCCCGCAATCGCTGCATGGCGGGGGCGGGTTCGTCCACCCAGAACGACAGGGTCGTGACGGTTATAGCGACCGCGCGGCAACGACACCTGCACTGGATGCGAGAGCGTCACGTGGACGTTGACCTGACCGGACACAGCGACAGAGAGGTCCGCCGATCCTGATCATCGAGCGTGATGGTCTTGGACGACGGTCGGCTGCGCACCACCGTGCGGACTGACCCAATGGCCGAGATGGGCACGGCGGCGTCAATTGATCCTGGGACATTTGACCTTGGCCCCGCTGAGACCGCACTCTTCGGGAATGAACCCCCCAACGCCAGCCGCGGTGACGGCTCGCCGCTTCGCGTGGCGGACCCCTTCATCGCCTTGGGCCGCCTCGCTCGCCGCGATCGCGGCCATGTTCGCCCTGGTCGTGGGATCGCTGTCCGCCCCGGCTCACGCTGGTCCACCCAAATTGCCTCCACCCCCCACGAGTTCAGCCCCGGGTGGTTGGCAGGGAACGATTGTGACCACGTGGACCTCGAGCTGGGACACCTGCGACGGATGTGACAGTGACCTGGCGAGCAGCAAGGGTTCGTTGACCTACACCCTGCCCGCGGGCCCTGAGTCCACGTATCGTGAGGTCACCGCCAGCGGTACCGGAAGCATGACCTACGCGTTCGACTTCGGTGATAGTCAGTGCGAGTCGACCGGCACCTGGTCGGGACAGTCCTTCCCCGCCACCGTGCGCATCGACTCGCAGAAGCAGGCGCTGCTGCCGACCTGGGTGCGCGCGACCTTCCAGCCGTGGTCCGATCCCCTGTGCCAGGACAACAGTGACTGGACAGTGGGGGGATTCCCGTCCAGCGGGTCGGGGGCCGATCCGGAACACGATGACAGGTCGCTGCGGGCAGTTCCCGACACTGACCCCGACCCGACGCGATGGGTCGGTACGGCCACGTTCGCGGGCACCCCGAACTACACGTATCTGAAGTCCTACTCGTACACCATCACGGTGAACCTGACCAAGGGTGGCGAGGACGCCTGCCTGCCCCGCTCCGGCATTCAGACAGTTCGCTGCGTGGCCACTGGCGTCACCCTGCGGCCGACCACGAAAGGAGTGCGCGTCACCGCCACTCCCAAGTCGGCAACCGTCCTGGTGAACTGGAACAAGATCGGGACCAAGGGCAAGGCGAACTTCCGCCGATGCGCGGGCAGTTGCTTCATACCGATGTCCGCCGGTGACTGGTGGATCAACGGCCAGATTCGAGATACGCCGACCCTGCTCGCGTCCCGTTCCGGGCTGCGACCACACCGGATCAAGTGAGGACATGCAGATGAGTGCGCACAGCGACCGCGGAGTGACTGCGATGGCGGGAAGAGATCAGATGGCCACGACGACCCGCACCCTGTCGACGCTCGCAGTCGGCGCGATCACGTTGGCGATCGCGGTCGTGGCGCCTGGAACGATCGCCCATGCTGCCCAGTGCCAGGTGGAGAACAAGTGGTGCACGGTGCCCTCGAAGGACTCGCTCAAGGGGTCAGCTGCGGTGGTCAAGAACGACCATTCCGCCCACAAAGCGGCCGGCAAGATCTACCTCAAGAACAAGGGCACCAAGTGCGGCTACATCAGTTGGCGCCCGTCGGGTAGCCGCTTCGGCACCGGTCGCGCGGCGTGGACCGGCGGCCCCAAGGTGTGCCCGGGCGGCACGAACGACTCCTGGTGGGACTACTACTACTACCCGGTGCTGCAGCCCTACGCCTTTGAGTTCCGCATCTGCACCGAACGGCGCGGGCCGGACGCGTGCGGCTCGAAGCTCACCATCAAGGACCCGAAGAACTCGCCGTTCTGATCGCGGTCGGCACACCCGTCTATTGACGACGACCCAGCGGACCCGCCCAGGCAATCGACCCCGCGCAGTGAGGCATACTGGTCGGCGGGGTTGTGCATCAGGGATGCGCTCCTC
>CAZCRC010000164.1:0-5344 GCA_964500995.1 uncultured Actinomycetes bacterium | reverse complement strand
TCACCGTCGAGCACCGGCGGAATCGCGAGCGGTCGAGTGAATTCGTGTGCCTGGATCGCGGGACTGCTGCCCGAGGTGACACAGCCGCTCAGTGTTCCCGAGCCAGCCACCACGATGGCGGCAAGCATCAGTCGGCGCCAGGGCCTCACTGGGGCCGCTCGATCGTTCCCTGCCCGACGACTCGGTCGCCGTCGTACAGCACCGCCGACTGTCCCGCTGCCACGCCCAGTAGCTCGTCGACCAGGGTCACCGTGAATCGGCTGTCGTCGGCAGCGACCACGCGTGCCGGGACTGCCTCGCCGTGCGCTCGGATCTGAACTGCCACGCCATCACCCGCAGCGGGAAGGGGCGCGCACCACACCGCCCCCGCTGCGCTCAGCGTCGAGACTGCCAAGGCGGTTCGCTCCCCGACCGTGACGGTGCGGCTGACCGGTTCGATACCCAACACGTACCGCGGTTGTCCGGAATCCGTCGCTTCGGTGATACCCAGGCCACGCCGCTGCCCCACCGTGAACTCGTACGTCCCCCGATGTTTCCCGATCTGCTCACCGGTGGCGGCGTCGACGATCGGCCCGGGACGCTCGCCGAGTCGCCGGCGCAGAAACCCGGCGGTGTCTCCGTCGGGAATGAAGCAGATGTCGTGACTGTCGGGTTTGTTGGCCACGAACAGCCCTCGCGCTGCTGCCTCGGCCCGGATCTGGGGCTTGCGGGTGTCGCCCAGCGGGAACAGGCTGCAACGCAGCCGGTCGGAGCCGAGCACCGCCAGCACGTACGACTGGTCCTTGTCGGGATCCACCGCCCGACGAAGCACGGGACCATCCTCGAACTGTTCCAAGCGCGCGTAGTGACCCGTCGCGACAGCGTCGAACCCGAGCGCCTCCGCACGGTCCAACAGCGCTGCGAACTTGATGTGCTGGTTGCAGCGAATGCAGGGATTCGGGGTGCGTCCCGCCTCGTACTCCGACACGAAATCCGCAATGACGGTTTCGCGGAACTCGTCGGCCATGTCCCAGATGTAGAACGGCACCCCGACGACATCGGCCGCTCGGCGAGCGTCATGCGCGTCAGAGATCGTGCAACAGCCGCGGGCGCCGTCCCGGGTGAGCGCCGGATCGGCCGACAGCGCCATGTGCACGGCGGTGACATCGTGCCCGGCGTCGACGGCGCGCGCCATCGCGACGGCAGAGTCGACGCCGCCTGACACCGCTGCCAGAACTCTCATCGGGATGCCCCGGCCGTCGACACCATTCCCGCGCGCCGGGCCCGGGACACAGCCTCGGGCAGCGCCGCCAGCAGGGCGTCGATGTCGGCCTCGGTGGAGGTGCGCCCGGTGCTGATCCGCAGGGCGGACCGCGCCTCGACCGGACTGCGACCCATGGCCAACAGCACGTGGCTGGGTTGGGGAATTCCGACGGTGCACGCGGAACCTGTCGAGACGGCCACACCGGCGGCGTCCAGCAGCATCATGAGTGCGTCCGACTCACAACCGGCGAAGGACACGTTGACGATTCCCGGCACGCCGGCACCGTCACTGTTGAGGCGGTAGTCCAGGTCCGGAGACAATCCGGCCAGAAGCCGCTCCCGCAGCCGCGCCTGATGATCGACGTGTTGGGCCCGTTGCTGCACAGCGGCCTCGATGGCCACCGCTGCGGCGGCGATGCCCGGCACGTTGAGGGTGCCGGAGCGCAACCCCGACTCGTGCCCGCCGCCTCGCACGAGCGGGGTCACCGAGGCTGCCGCACTGGCGTACAGCACCCCCACTCCCATGGGTCCCCCCACTTTGTGAGCACTGAATGCTGCCGTTGCCACGTCGGCCAGATCCAGTGGAACCACGCCCAGGGCCTGCACCGCATCGGTGTGCAACGGCACCTCGAACCGGGCACACACACGTCCCGCGGCAGCGACCGGTTCGATTGCTCCGACTTCGTTGTTCACCGCCATCAGGCATACGAGGGCCACCTCGCCGGCGTGTTCCGCGAGCAGCGATTCCAGGTCTTTCGGATCCAGGTGACCCGACGAGTCCGCCTCCCACCAGACCACTGCATCCTCACCGAGCGCCACCGCTGGTTCCAGGACGGCCTTGTGCTCCAGGCGCGGCAGCACGATGAGGCGCTGAGCCGGGTCCGCCAACCGACGGGCAGCAACGGTCCCGGTCACTGCGAGGTTGTCGCTCTCGGTTCCCCCCGAGGTGAACACCAGCGCCGACGGCGCGACCCCCAGCGCCGCCGCGATGCGCTCGCGGGACTCCTCGATGAGCCGGCGCGACGATCGGCCGCTTCGATGCAGGGAGGCCGGATTGGCCGTCAATTGGGACGCCGCCACCCACGCCTGCGCCGATTCGGGGCGCAGGTCGGTGGTGGCGGCGTGATCCAGGTAGACCATCAGGGGCTAAGCCTCGCTGGGGTCAGCCCTTGCGCTTCTGGATCTCCTCGGTGAGCTGCGGCACAACGGCGAACAGGTCACCGACGACACCGAAGTCAGCCAGCTCGAAGATCGGGGCCTCGGGGTCCTTATTGACCACGACGATCGTCTTGCTCGTCTGCATGCCGGCGCGATGCTGGATCGCCCCGGAAATGCCGTTGGCGATGTAGAGCTGCGGCGCCACCGTCTTGCCCGTCTGGCCCACCTGGAACTGGTGGGGGTACCAGCCGGCATCGGTAGCGGCACGGGAAGCCCCGACTGCTGCGCCGAGGGAATCGGCCAGTGATTCGATGACCGCGAAGCCTTCCTCGCCACCAACGCCACGCCCACCAGAGACCACCACCGCGGCTTCGGTAAGTTCCGGCCGACCGCCGCCCTCGGTGACGACCTTGTTCGTGATCCGGGCCGCCTTGGCGGATTCGGACAGTTCCACGGCCACCGGCACAACGGTGCCTGCCGCGGGGGCGGGTTCGGCCGGGCTGGAGTTGGGGCGCACAGTGATGATCGGGGTGCCGGTGGCGACCTTGGACTTCACGATGACCGCGCCGCCGAAGATGCTCTGCGTGGCAGTCAGATCCGCGTCCACCGCGACCGCGTCGGTGACGACACCGGAGTTCAGTCGGACCGCCAAGCGACCCGCGATCTCCTTGCCCTCAGCCGACGACGCCACCAACACCGCTGCGGGCGACTTCTCGGTGACCAACTGGGCCAGGACGTCGACCTTCGGGCCCACGACGTAGTTCGCCAGGTCACCGTCATCGGCAACGTAGATGGTGGCTGCGCCGTACTCGGCCAGCGGCTGAGTGTCGACGCCACCACCGACCACGACGGCAGCAGGCTCACCCAAGCCACGCGCCAGGGTCAGCAACTCCAGCGACACCTTCTTGACGGTGCCTTCGCTGTGCTCGACCAGTACCAGGATCTCGCTCATGTTGTTCCTTCTCCCTCAGCCCGTCAGATGAACTTCTGTTCGCTGAGGTACTCAGCGATCTTGACGCCACCGGATCCGTCGTCCTCGACCTTGACCCCGGCCGCCTTGGGCGGACGGTTCGCGAACTCGGCCACCTGACTCCACGCTGCAGCCAGTCCGACCTGGCCGGCATCCACGCCGGAGTCGGCGACCGTGACGGTCTCGATCGGCTTCTTCTTGGCGGCCATGATGCCTTTGAAGGACGGGTAGCGAGGCTCGTTGATCTTCTCGACCACACTCACCACCGCGGGGGTTGCGGCCTCGACCTCGTCGTAGCCGTACTCGGTCTGGCGCTGAATCTTGATCGATCCGCCGTCGACCTCGACCTTGTTGGCGAAGGTCATCTGGGGCACGCCGAGCCGTTCGGCCACCATGGCGGGCACCACACTCATGCGGGCGTCCGTGGACTCCGACCCGAAGATGATCAGGTCGAATCCCTTGTCGCCCAGCACCTTGGCCAGCACCAGCGACGTGGCGATCGCGTCAGAGCCGTGCAGCGCGTCATCAACGATATGGATTCCGGAGTCGGCTCCCATCTGCAGCGCCTTGCGCACGGTCTCTTCGGCCTTCGCCGGTCCCATGCTCACCGCCACGACCTCGCCACCCTGGGCTTCCGTCAGCAGCAGCGCCTCTTCGACGGCGTACTCGTCGAGTTCGTTCATGACGCCGTCGGCGGACTCGCGATCCAGCGTCTTGTCGGCATCGTCGAGCTTCTTCTCCGCCCAGGTGTCGGGCACCTGCTTCACGCACACAGCGATCTTCATGGGCAACCTCCAACGGTGTGGCCTCGTGAATCGGCCGGATGCCGACCTCCACCCGGCAATGTTACTTGTGAGTAGCCAGTGCCACGAATCAGGGTCAGCGGCGACGGGGCAGGATGGTGTCATGCCTGGTCATGACCATCCGGTGTTCAGCCGGTTCTATACGTTGCTCGCTGGACTCGAAGAGGGGGGATCCGTCGGCGCGGCGCGTACGCGCGTGTCCGGGCAACTGTCGGGCCGGACCTTGATCGTCGGCTTGGGGCCCGGATTCGACCTGGCGCACCTGCCGGACGCCGTGACCGACGTTGTGGCGGTGGAGCCGAGCGGGCCGATGCGCCACGCTGCTCACTCCCGCGTCGATGAATTCCGCCGCACCACCCCGATCGAAGTCCTTGATGCGGTGGCCGAGGACCTGCCCCTGCCCGACGACAGTGTCGACTCCGTCCTGTTCGCTTATGTGCTGTGCAGCGTCGACCGGCCCGATGCGGCCTTGCGTGAGGCACGCCGGGTGCTGCGCGAGGACGGAGTGGTCGGGGTTCTCGAACACGTCCGCGGCGACGGCGGTTCGTGGGCGGCTCGCAGCCAGCGCATCGTGGCCCCGCTGTGGCCCCGGTTGGCGGGCGGCTGCCACTGCGATCGGGACACCCGTGCGGCGCTGGAACTGGCGGGCTTCGACACCGGCGAGGTCGTCGACGAGACGCTGGTGAACCTACCCCCCGTGGCTCCCGCGATCATCGGGGTCGCGCGGCCTCGCCCGACCAACTGAGGGGTCGTCGGTTCACGACGCCGCGTCAGCCAATTCACCGAGTTCCACCAAGGAGATCTCGATCCCCTCGGCCAGGACACTGCAATCGGGCGCCTTGTCGAAGTCCGCGGTGATCCCGCAACTGATCCCGCCGTTGTAGCTCATGATCGCCACCGTGATCAGTTGGTTCATGCCCAGCGGCACGTACGGCAGCAGGGTCCGCAAGGGACGACCGAGCATGTACAACTGCACCTGCGGCCCAGGAACGTTGGTGGTGATTGTCGCAACGCTGGGCTGACGCATGTGCGAGGCGAGTCGCCCGGCGGCGGCCCACAACATCGGGGGGACGAACGAGGCTCCCTCGAGCATCGCGTCCGTTCCCTGGATCATGCCGCTGGCTTTGACCTCGGCCATCTGCTCGGTCATGAACTGGTAGCGCTCAGCGGG
>CAZCRC010000163.1:0-5401 GCA_964500995.1 uncultured Actinomycetes bacterium | reverse complement strand
GGGGTGCCGAATGCCTCACCCGGAACCACCGCCACCTCGACCTCGTCGAGGATGACCTCGGCCAACTCGGTGGTGGTCGTGGGAACCCGGCCCCGGATGTCTCGGCCCAGGACTTCCTTGACCGAGGGGTACACGTAGAACGCGCCTTCGGGTTCGGGGCACACGACGCCAGGGATGTCGTTGAGTGCCGAAACGATCGAACGTCGCCGGCGGTCGAAGGCGCGCCGCATCTCGTCGACCACGGACAGGTCGCCGGACACCGCCGCCAACGCCGCGGCCTGGGCGACGTTGCAGACGTTCGACGTGGAGTGGGACTGAAGATTAGTGGCGGCCTTGATGACATCCGGGGGGCCGATCATCCACCCGACGCGCCAGCCCGTCATCGCGTATGTCTTGGCCACTCCGTTGACCACGACGCAACGATCGGCCAGCTCGGGGACCGCCACCGGCATCGAGCTGAACTCGGCGTCGCCGTACACCAGGTGTTCGTAGATCTCGTCGGTGATGACCCAGATGCCACGCTCTACCGCCCATTGCCCGATGGCCTCGACCTCCGCGGGCGAGTAGACCGCGCCACTCGGATTGGAGGGCGAGACGAACACGAGCGCCTTGGTCTTGTCGGTCGTGTACTGCTCGAGTTGGGCGACGCTGGTGCGGTAGCCGGTTGTCTCATCGGTCGGCACCTCGACGACGACACCGCCACTGAGCGCCACCAGTTCGGGATACGTCGTCCAGAACGGCGCGGGCAGCAGTACCTCGTCGCCGGGATCGAGCAGGGTCGCGAAGGCGTTGTAGAGCGCCTGCTTGCCGCCGTTGCTGATCAGAACCTGGTTGGCGCCGATCTCGAGTCCGGAGTCGCGGGCGGTCTTGGCGGCGACCGCCTCGCGCAGCTGCGGCTGACCCGCGGCGGGGGAGTAGCGGTGACTCTTCGAGTCTCGAGCGGCGATCACCGCTGCTTCGACGATGTAGTCGGCGGTCGGGAAGTCCGGTTCCCCTGCGCCGAAGCCGATGACCGGTCGGCCCGCTGCCTTCATGGCCTTGGCCTTGGCGTCCACGGCCAGCGTGGCCGATTCAGCGATGGCGCCGATGCGTCGTGATACCCGGGAAGTGTCAGCCATGCGCCCATCCTCTCAGCACCGGGCGGCTGCTCGGCAAGCTCACCGTGCGGAATCACTCCCGACGCGGGTTCTGCGAAGGGATTGGACCGCTGCGCTCCCCGGCATCTACACTCGGGGGTCGGTGTGTCACTGCTCGGCGTGAGCCTGCCCGCACCGGACACCAAGGGTCGTAGCTCAACTGGTAGAGCACCGGTCTCCAAAACCGGCGGTTGGGGGTTCAAGTCCCTCCGGCCCTGCTCGGACCGGCCATGCCCGACTTGTGGGTGGTCGGACCGAAACCGGCGCCTGCAAGGTGTCGGCCAAACCTGCGGAGGACGAGTTGAGCGGAACCGGAACGGCACGCGCTGATCGGGAGAGTCTGGGCTGGTGGGCCCGGCTGTCGCTGTTCATGCGCGAGGTGATCGCGGAACTGCGCAAGGTCATCTGGCCCACCCGCAAGGAGTTGATCGCCTACACCGGGGTGGTCATCGTCTTCGTGGTGATCATGGCTGGCATCGTGGCGCTGATGGACTTCGTGTTCGGACGCGGCGTGCTGGCACTGTTCGGCGGCGAGTGACGCAGTGAGACGGACAACTGACGAAAGACGGCAAGAGAGTGTCTGAACAGCCCACGTGGTCCCACGAGACCACGCCCGTAACCGCTGAGTCCGCATCGTCGGACAGCCTGGCCGACCCCTTTGCGACCACCGACGAAACTGCGGCCGTCGACGCGATGACCGCCGACGTCACCGACCCCGCACTGGCCGACGACTCCGCTGACGAGTTCGAGAACAGTTCCGACGCGGCGGCCGTCGAGACCACCGAGGTGGAGTCCGAGGCAGCGATCTCGGATCAGCAAGCCTCTGATGGTCAGGTCGTCGAAGAGTCCGCTGCCGAGGCGACCGCCGACGATGCCACTGACGTCGAGACGAGTGACTCTGCCCAGGACGACGCACCCCAAGACGACGCCACTGCTGACGAGCCCGACCTGCGGGAGTCGCTCATGATGCAGCCCGGCGACTGGTACGTCATCCACTCCTACGCCGGCTACGAGAAGCGGGTCAAGGCGAACCTGGAGCGGCTGCGCGAGACCCTCAACCTCGAGGATCGGATTTTCGCCTGCGAGGTGCCCGAGGAAGAGGTCTGGGAGTTCCGCAAGGGCGAGAAGAAGAAGGTCCGCCGCATCAAACTGCCCGGCTACGTGCTGGTGCGCATGGACCTCGACGACGAGACCTGGGGCGCCGTGCGCCACACCCCCGGCGTCACCGGATTTGTGGGGAATGCCCAGAACCCGCAGCCACTGAGCATCGACGAGGTCGTGCGCATGCTGCAGCCTCCGGAGCAGACCAAGCCGACCGCTGCGGCGGCACAGGATGTGGCCGACGCCGCGGGCACCGGAAAGCCATCGGGCGCGGCACCCGCGGCCACTGTCGTCAGCGACTTCGCCGTCAACGACATCGTCACGGTCATCGACGGTCCGTTCGCGACGTTGCAGGCCACCATCTCCGAGGTCATCGCGGAGAGTCAGAAGCTCACGGCCATGGTCGAACTCTTCGGCCGGGACACCCCCGTGGAACTGCGATTCGACCAGGTCGAGCGCGCATAGGACACTGCTCCTGCGGGCATCGCAGGGACATCCGGACATCAGCAAGGAACGAGTGAGGAAGAAATGGCTCCCAAGAAGAAGGTCGCAGGCCTGATCAAACTGCAGATCCAGGCAGGTGCGGCCAACCCGGCGCCCCCCGTCGGCCCGGCCCTCGGCCAGCACGGCGTGAACATCATGGAGTTCTGCAAGGCCTACAACGCGGCCACCGAAAGTCAGCGCGGTGAGGTCATCCCGGTCGAGATCACGGTGTACGAGGACCGCTCGTTCACGTTCATCACCAAGACCCCGCCGGCGGCGAAGCTCGTGCTCAAGGCCGCCGGGCTGCAGAAGGGCTCGGGCGAACCGCACAAGACCAAGGTGGGTTCCATCACTCGCGATCAGGTCCGCCAGATCGCCGAGACGAAGATGCCCGATCTCAACGCCAACGACATCGAGGGCGCCATGAAGATCATCGAGGGCACCGCCCGTCAGATGGGCGTCACCGTCAACGGCTGACGTCCCCGTCGCCCCCGGGCGGCAAAGGGTGGCGCCACCGAGGCGTCATCCGTGGCAGGGCCAGTGCTGGCCCGCTGACCACAACTGCGAACAAGGAGCAGAATCATGAAGCACGGCAAGAACTACACCAACGCTGCGGCCAAGATCGACAAGGACCGCCTGTACGGCCCGCTCGAGGCCATGACATTGGTCAAGGACAACGGAACCGAGAAGTTCGACGCGACCGTCGAGGGCGTGGCCCGGCTCAGCGTCGATCCCCGCAAGGCAGACCAGATGGTCCGCGGCACCGTCAACCTGCCCCACGGCACCGGCAAGACCGCTCGCGTGATCGTGTTCGCGGCTGGCGAGAAGGCCGAGCAGGCCCGCGCGGCTGGCGCCGACGAAGTCGGCAGTGACGAACTGATCGAGAAGGTCGCCGGCGGCTGGACCGACTTCGACTCCGCCGTCGCGACCCCGGACATGATGGGCAAGGTCGGTCGGCTCGGTAAGGTGCTGGGTCCCCGTGGCCTCATGCCCAACCCCAAGACCGGCACCGTGACCATGGACGTTGCCAAGGCCGTCGAGGAGATCAAGGGCGGCAAGATCGAGTTCCGCGTGGACAAGCACGCGAACCTCCACTTCGTTGTGGGCCGCAAGTCGTTCACCGCTGAGCAGTTGGCGGACAACTACGCGGCGGCATTGGACGAGATCGTGCGGCTCAAGCCGTCGAGCTCCAAGGGCCGCTACATCAAGAAGATCGTGGTGAGTTCCACGATGGGCCCCGGTGTCCCGATCGACCCGTCCCGCATCCGCGACGAGGCGACCGCCGACCAGGGCTGATCGCTCACCTACCCCAGCCGTTTTGGCCGTCCGGCTTCGGTCGGCTACGCTGGGCCGACCGAAGACCGCTGGTGTCGCAAGACTCAATCGTCCGCGAGGACGGCCCGCGCAGGTGATCGACTCGGAGCCTCGTGTGCTCTGATCCTCCCTGCGACCAGCGGCCCCATACGAAGGGACCTGCCAGATGTCGCGTTCGACGAAGACCAAGGCCGTCGCCGAGCTCACCGAGCAGTTCAAGAACTCCTCCGGCGCCGTACTCACCGAGTACCGCGGATTGTCCGTCGCCCAGTTGCGCGAGTTGCGCACCGCGCTGCGGGGCAACGCCGACTACGCCGTCGTCAAGAACACCCTGACCAAGATCGCCGCTCGCGATGCGGGCGTCGAGGGTTTCGAGGACCTGCTCACCGGGCCGTCGGCGATCGCGTTCGTCACCGGTGACGTCGTCGAGGCGGCCAAGGGACTCAAGACGTTCGGCAAGGACCACCCGGCGCTCGTCGTCAAGGGCGGATTCCTGGACGGCGTCGTCATGAGCCCCGACGAGATCAACAAACTGGCCGACCTGGAGTCGCGCGAGGTGCTGCTGGCCAAGCTGGCCGGTGGCATGAAGGCCTCGCTGTCGCAGGCCGCATCGCTGTTCCAGGCCCCGTTGGCCCAGGCGGCCCGCACGGTCGAGGCGCTGCGCGCCAAGGCCGAAGCCGATCCCAGCGTCTTGGCAGGCGGCGCGGGAGAGCCAGCAGTCGCCGACGAGGCACCCACCCAGACTTCGGCCGACGATGACACGTCGACCGACGCCGAGTCGCCGGTCGGCGACGCGGCGCCCGCCGACGCGGCACCCGCCGAAGAGGCATCGCAAGAGGGCTGACGCCCTGACCACATCGCCGTCATCTGACGGTTCGTCAAGGAGTCCGGCCCGGCCGGAGCAAACGAAAGGAAACGCCACCATGGCGAAGCTCAGCACAGAAGAACTGCTGGACGCGTTCAAGGAGATGACCCTCCTGGAGCTCAGCGAGTTCGTGAAGCAGTTCGAGGAGACCTTCGAGGTCACCGCAGCCGCTCCCGTCGCGGTCGCCGCGGCAGGCGCCCCCGCCGCTGGGGGCGGCGACGCCGGTGCTGCCGCAGCCGAGCAGGATGAGTTCGACGTCATCCTCGAGGCCGCTGGTGACAAGAAGATCCAGGTCATCAAGGAGGTCCGCGGACTGACTGACCTGGGGCTGAAGGAGGCCAAGGATCTGGTCGAGGGTGCGCCCAAGCCGGTCCTGGAGAAGGTCAACAAGGAAGCCGCCGACGCTGCCAAGGCAGCCCTCGAGGCCGCTGGCGCCACCGTCAGCGTCAAGTGACTGTTCGCTGACCCCGGGTCAGCCACTCGGGGCCGCCCCCTCCACACG
>CAZCRC010000162.1:0-5496 GCA_964500995.1 uncultured Actinomycetes bacterium | reverse complement strand
GGTGCGCTATGGCAAGGGCTCGAACCTGATGGGCCTGCTGTCCACGATCCTGACCGACGAGGAGCCCGGGGTGCCCCGCTGGAAGACCTGGGCCAAGACCGTCGCGCAGAAGCCGGGTGACTTCGTCAAGGTGTTCACCCACCTGCGTGGGTGGTCGGAGCGCAGCGTCATCTCATTGGTCATGCAGCCAGTGGACAACTCGCTGACGGTGTTCACGAAGAAGGGTCTGTTCGGTCGCCGCATGACGACGAAACAGGGCCCGGGTGAGCCGAATCCCACCTGGATCCCGGCGGGCAACGAGGTCACCCGCCGCGTGGCGGACAAGATCGGTGGAATCGCGGGCGGCAACGTCGGCGACCTGATCTCGGCTCCCATGACCGCTCACTTCGTGGGCGGGGCGCCCATCTCCGACGATCCGCAGACCGGCGTCATCGACCCCTACCAGCGGGTGTGGGGCTACGACGGCCTGCACATTACGGACGGCTCCGCCGTGACGGCCAACCTGGGCGTGAACCCGTCCTTGACGATCACAGCCCAGGCGGAACGTGCCTTGGCGATGTGGCCGAACAAGGGCGAACTGGACCCCCGGCCCACCCAGGGCGAGCCGTACCGGGCGGTCACGCCGGTGGCACCGAAATCACCCGTGGTCCCCGACGTGGCGCCCGGAGCCCTCCGGTTGCCCATCGTCGCTGTCACCCAGGGTGGATCCGCGCGCTGACCTCGCGCGCCACGCATGGATACCCAGACGCTGCGCCTCGTCACCGGGAGTCGGCTCATCACCGACCTGAGTCGGGATGCTGAGGCGTTCCTCACCGGTCGCGGCGACGGCCTGCTCAACGTCTTCGTCCCGCATGCGACCGCGGGACTGGCCGTGATCGAGCTGCACGCGGGAACAGAGTCCGACGTGGCCGATGCCCTGGAGCGACTCCTGCCCCGCCAGGACATCTACCGCCACCGACACGGCAGCGTGGGTCACGGTCGTGACCACGTGCTGCCCGCGTTCCTGTCCCCGACGATGACGTTTCCGGTGATCGGGGGCGCCGTGCCCTGGGGAACCTGGCAGAGTCTGGTCCTCGTCGATCCGAATGGCGATAACCCGGAGCGCTCGGTTCGACTGTCGTTCCTCACCACTACGCTGTGACCATCCTGGTCCCCCGCCGGGACAAGTGCCCGGACGAGTCGGAGGACGACGGTGACCAGTGACGAACGACCAGTTCTGGTCCTGGACTTCGGCGCCCAGTACGCCCAGTTGATTGCTCGCCGGGTGCGCGAGGCGGGGCGGTTCTCGCAGATCGTGCCCGGGACTGCGTCCGCGGCCGAGATTTCCGCCCACGATCCGGCGGCGCTGGTCCTGTCCGGTGGGCCGGCGAGCGTGTACGCGCCCGGGGCACCACGGCTCGATCCAGGGATCTTCGACCTCGATGTCCCCGTCTTCGGGATCTGCTACGGCTTCCAGGCCATGGCGCAGGCACTCGGCGGCGAGGTGGCCCAGACCGGTGGCCGGGAGTACGGTGCCACACCGTTCGACGTCATCGATCGCGGGTCCGCGGTGTTGTCGGGATTGCCCGATTCCCAACAGGTGTGGATGTCGCACGGGGACGCCGTCTCGCGGGCTCCCTCGGGGATGATCGTGACCGGATCGACCCCGGGCGCTCCGGTGGCAGCGTTCGAATCCACGCAGCGCCGCTTGGCGGGGGTGCAGTTCCACCCTGAAGTCGGGCACACCCCGCACGGACAGGACATGATCCAGCGGTTCCTGACCGACGTGGCGGGCCTGGCGCCGAACTGGTCCACCGAGGGCATCATCGAGGCTCAGGTCGACGCGATCCGCGCACAGATCGGCGACGGTTCGGCGATCTGCGGTCTGTCCGGGGGAGTCGACTCCGCGGTGGCCGCCGCTCTGGTGCACCGCGCCATCGGTGACCGGCTGACGTGTGTATTCGTCGATCACGGTCTGCTGCGCGCGGGCGAGCGGGAGCAGGTGGAGCAGGACTACGTCGCCGCGACCGGGGTCCGACTGGTGACCGTCGACGCGCGCGACCGGTTCCTGACCGCACTCGCTGGGGTGAGTGACCCGGAGCAGAAGCGCAAGATCATCGGCCGGGAGTTCATCCGGGTCTTCGAGCAGGCCGAGGTGGATCTGGTGGCCGAAGGAGCCGATCGTGGTCAGTCGATCGAGTTCTTGGTGCAAGGGACCCTGTATCCCGACGTCGTGGAGTCCGGCGGTGGCAGTGGTACCGCCAACATCAAGAGTCATCACAACGTGGGCGGGCTGCCGGACGACCTGCAGTTCACGCTCGTCGAGCCGCTGCGCACTTTGTTCAAGGACGAGGTACGTGCCGTGGGCGAGGGCCTGGGACTGCCCGCTGAGATGGTGTGGCGGCACCCGTTCCCAGGACCGGGACTGGCGATCCGCATCGTGGGCGCCGTGGACGCCGAACGCCTCGACATCCTTCGCGCCGCGGACCTCGTGGTACGTCAGGAGATCACCCGGGCCGGACTCGACCGCGACATCTGGCAGCTGCCCGTGGTGCTGCTCGCGGATGTCCGATCAGTCGGTGTGCAGGGCGACGGCCGCACCTACGGCCATCCGGTCGTGCTTCGGCCGGTGACGTCCGAGGATGCCATGACCGCCGACTGGGCGCGGTTGCCTTACGACGTGATCGCGACGATCTCGACCCGGATCACGAACGAGGTCCCTCAGGTCAATCGGGTGACGCTCGACGTCACCAGTAAGCCGCCCGGCACGATCGAGTGGGAGTAGGGCCTGCCTCAGGCAGTGTTCAGGACGCGGAACGCCTCAGCGATCCGGCCGTCGGGGAGTCCGCCCATCCGTGCCATGCCCCCACCCCAGTCCCGTAGCCCCGCCTCGATGTCCATGTGGGCGGTCTGGCTCTCATGGGCCCGTAGCGCTGCGACCTTGGTCGGCAGCACATCGGTGATGTCGCGGAAGTAGTCGGGTTCGGGGTAGCCCACGATCCAGGTCTGGGGCACCGCCCACTCCTGCAGCCCCTCGTCGGCGAGCAGCGACGGGTGTGCAAAGGGGTTGCGGGCGTCAGGGTAGATCGCCTGCATTCCTGCTTCGCCGGCTGCCAGGTGATCGGGATGGCTCGCGTACATTCGATCGATGTTGCGCACCGGGGTCTGGACGACCGCCACGTCGGGGCGGACCTGGCGGATGACTCGGGCCAGGTCCCGGCGTAGTTCATGGGTGATCGTCAGTTCACCGTCGCGGTACCCCAGGAACACCACATCGGCGGCCCCGAGCACCGCTGCCGCGGCCCGCTGTTCCGACCGGCGGATCTCGGGAATCCGGGACCGGGGCACCTCAGGATCGAATCCCCCGGCATCGCCGTCGGTGATGACGCAGTAGGTGACTTCGGTGCCCGCTGCCGTCAGTTGGGCGATCGTGCCGCCGAGTCCGAAGTCGATGTCGTCGGGGTGAGCGCCGATGGCCAACAGGCGTTCCGGTGTCAGGTTCGGGCTGGTCATGGCTGCCTTCCGTGTGCGTGAGGCGATTGTCGCCCATCCCGGTGGGGTCCGGTGTCCGGTATTTCGACGATTGGGCACCGATCCCCGGAGGCCGGTTGCGGTGAGGGAGGGGGGCTGGCACGTTGTGGCCGTGCTCAACTGTGTGCTCACCGTGCCGATGAGGATACTGTGCGTAGCTTGACGGCCGGTCGGTGGACCCGGCGAGCAGCCCTGGTGGCGGTGGCCGGCGTCGTCGTGGCGAGTCCTCTGGCGGGAGAGGCGCTCGCGAATCGCGCTGCTGTGCCGACGGCTCCGGTGGCGTTGCCCGCCGCGGTGGACTGGCAGGCGGAGTACCAGGGTCAGCACCTGTGCAGTCCCGAGGCCAAGCCGGGGGCGCAGCGGTTGTCCGACCTCCTCGACGCCACCTACGGCTCCTATACGACCGACATCAGCAGGTCCTGTGCGACGCCGGGGATCAGCGAGCATGAAGAGGGCCGTGCGATCGACTGGATGGTCGACAGTGAGATCGCTGCCCAACGGACCAAGGCATGGCAGTTCCTCAACTGGCTCACCGCCACAGGAGCGGGCGGCGAGCCCGGGGCGATGGCCCGTCGACTCGGCATCATGTACCTGATCTACGAGGACAAGATGTGGCGCGTCTATCGCCCCGAGGACGGCTGGACCGAGTACTCGGGCTGCTCGGCGAAGCCCAGCGAGAGTTACGACACCTCCTGCCACCGGGATCACATCCACATCTCGCTGACGTGGGACGGGGCCTACGTGCGGACGTCGTTCTGGACCGGCCGAGCCGAGACTCGCGGACCGTGCGAGTCGGCCACCACCACGCGCGCGAGCAACGGCAGCTCCCCAGATCCCGTGGTGTTGATCAACGGCAACAAGGGCATCGGCGTGGCCGGAGAGGCCTGCCGACTGGCCGCCGATGCGTACTCCGACCGGACCTATCGGGTGCGGGTGCCGGTTCCGGCCACGGCAGCACCGGTCCAACGCATTGAGGTAGGTCCTGCGGACATCAACGCCCCAGTCGGGATGACCATCACGTCGGCGACGACTGTCTCCGTCCCGCCGGGAACCAAAGCGGGCAGTGTCATTGACGTGCCCCTGAAGGCCAACGGCGAGATCACGGTGACGTTGGGCGCGGGATACGGCGACGTGGTGCTGAAGGGGGTCGGAACCGGTGCGGGCGGGAGCGACCCGATCAGCGCCAAGCCCCCCACCGTGGGCCTGCGTCCGTTGTCCGCGACGTTCGTGAATTCAGCCGTGACCGCGACCGGTCGGGTACGGCGGGCCGACACGGCGCAGGTCGAGATCCAGCGTCGAGTCGCCCCCGGTGCTTGGGCCGCCGTTGCGCAGGGGGCCGCAGCGGCTGGCCGGTATTCGATCCCGGTGCCACCGGTGACCTCGGCGGGCACCTATGAGTACAAAGCCGTCATCAGTCAGTCGGGTGGCGTGTTGGACGAATCACGACTCCGAACGCAGCAGGTCAAACCGGCCAGCGTGACGGTGACCGGTCCGGCGAAAGTTGAACGTCGCGCCGCGGTCAAGTTCACCGGCGTCGCCAACGGAGCGACGACGGCCGGCCACCTCGGCCTGCAGATCCGTGGCAGCGGTCGGGAGGCAGCGCCGCGTCAGTGGCGTTCGGCCAAACTGCGGCCCCACCCCACATCGGGTGCATACACGATCGTCAAGCAGTTCCGGCACCCCGGCCGAGTCGTGGTGCGGACGGTCCTACGTAGCGGCTCGGCCGCCGAGTCGCCGGTCGTGGCCCAGTCGCCCCCGCTGCGCGTCATCGTGAGGCGTTGACGGAGGCCGGACGTACACTCACGGGATGGCTGGTAGCTCGGACGACTCGCTCTTCGCGGGCCTGGGCGCCGCCCTCGACCGGTCACAGTCGGTGGCGCGACCGTCCCGTTCGGCCTCAGTCGCCACCGACCCCGCTGACCTGGTGTCGGACCTCAACCCGGAGCAACGGGCAGCGGTGGAGCACCGAGGTGGGCCGTTGCTGAT
>CAZCRC010000161.1:0-5538 GCA_964500995.1 uncultured Actinomycetes bacterium | reverse complement strand
GTCCGTGGCATCGCGATGGCCGACATCGTCGCCTACCTCGATGAGCGAGCCACGTTCGTGGGGCAGTGGGGATTGAAGCCGCTCAAGGGGTCGAAGCAGACGTTCGAGGACATGGCTGAGGAGGAGGGTCGCCCACGCCTGCGGATGTGGCTGGACCGCATCAAGACCGAGGGACTCCTGGAGCCGGCCGTCGTGTACGGCTACTTCCCGGCGAACAGCGACGGCGATGACCTGATCGTGTACGACCCCGACCAGCACGACCGCGAAGTCGCGCGCTTCACCTTCCCCCGACAGCACCGGGGCCGCTTTCTGTGCCTTGCGGACTTCTTCCGTCCGGTGTCGTCGGGGCAGAAGGATGTGGTGGCGTTCGATGTCGTCACGATGGGCGCAGTCGCCTCGGAATCGACGGCGCGGTTGTTCGACGCCGACAACTACCGTGAGTACCTGGAACTGCATGGACTGAGCGTCCAGCTCACCGAGGCTCTGGCCGAGATGTGGCATGCGCGGGTTCGCGGCGACTGGGGCTTCGCGACCGATGATGACCCCGACATGCCGACACTGATCGCCAAGCAGGGCTACCGCGGCTCGCGCTACTCGTTCGGCTACCCCGCGTGCCCTGACGTCGAGATGCAGACCGACCTCGTCCGACTGCTGCAGCCGGAGCGTATCGGGGTCTCATTGTCCGAGGAACTGCAGTTGCATCCCGAGCAGTCCACGTCGGCCATGCTCGTCCACCACCCCGAAGCCAAGTACTTCAACGCCACCTGACAACCAGCGGCCGCTGAGCCAGCCTCCCGCGCCGCCACCCACTAACGTGTGGCCATGTCCGGAGGTTTGGTATGTATGCTGGACGACGTCGCGGCGTTGGCCAAACTCGCCGCCGCCTCGGTGGACGATGTGGGCCTGGCCGCCGGGAAGGCCAGCGCCAAGGCCGCGGGTGTGGTGATCGATGACACGGCCGTGACCCCCGCTTACGTGCGCGGCCTCGCCGCCGAACGCGAACTGCCCATCATCCGGCGAATCGCCATCGGTTCGCTGCGCAACAAGTTGCTGATCATCCTGCCGGTGGCCCTGGTGCTCAGCTCGGTGGCTCCGCTTCTGGTCGAGATCATCCTGATGTTCGGTGGGTGTTTTCTGGCCTACGAGGGCGCCCACAAGATCATTCATGCCCTCAAGCACGATGACCACGATCACGACGATCCGGCAGTGGAACAAGGCCCAGAGGCCGAGTCGCGGACCGTGGCGGGAGCGATCCGGACTGACTTCATCCTGTCGGCCGAGATCATGGTGATCGCGCTCAAGGAGGTCCTCACCGAGCCGGTGATCTCCCGCGGGATCATCCTGGCAGTGGTGGGCGTGTTGATCACCGTGGTGGTCTATGGCGTGGTGGCCCTGATCGTCAAGATGGACGACATCGGACTCGCACTTGCCCAACGCGAATCGGGGGTCTCGCAGCGGGTCGGCCTGATGTTGGTGCAGGGGATGCCGAAGGTGCTGTCCTGGCTTTCCGTCATAGGGACCGCGGCAATGCTGTGGGTCGGTGGGCACATCCTGCTGGTCGGCGTGGAGGAACTCGGCTGGTCCAGTCCCTACCACCTGGTGCACAACCTGGAAGGGATGGTCGCCGGAGCCCCTGCGGTCGGCGGCATCTTGGCGTGGCTGGTGAACACGCTCGCGTCAGCCATCGTCGGCTTCGTGGTCGGCACGGTGATCTACTTCGCGGTGTCGCTGCTGCCGTTCGGCAAACGGCGCGCGGCACCGGCGGAACACGACGCTGCGGCGTAGCGGGTCGACTGACCCGAGCAACCTCGTGTTCCCGTGCGTCAGGATGGGGCTGTGCTGCCGTTCAACGCCGTCCTGTTCGACATGGATGGCACTCTCGTGGACACCGAGCCGCTGTGGCAGCAGGCCGAAACCGAGTTGATGGCGGAGTACGGGGTCGAGTGGACCGAGGCGGATCAGGCGCACGCCCTGGGGGGATCCACTGAGCGCGTCGCGCGCTACATGATCGGGCTGATCGAACAGGCAGGAAGCAGGCCGCCGACTGCCGAACAACTGGCCCAGCAGTTCCTCGACGTCATGCTCACTCAGTTGCTGACGGAGCCACCCGAGCCGCAACCAGGCGTAGCCCACCTGCTGCGGTCGGTGCGTGAGTCGGGATTGCCGACGGCGCTGGTGTCATCGTCGTCGCGGCCGTTGGTGAACGCAGTCCTGGCAGCGATCGGTAGCGAATGGTTCGACCTGACGATCAGTGCCGACGACGTCCTGCAGCACAAGCCGGACCCCTTGCCTTATCTGCAGGCCGCGGGAGAGCTGGGGATCGATCCCGCGTGGTCGTTCGTGATTGAGGACTCGCCGACGGGAGCCGCCGCGGCCACCGCTGCGGGCGCCTTTGTCCTGGCCGTCGAACACCTCGCGGCTATCGAGCCGCTGCCTCGCCGAGTCGTCACTGACACTCTGGCCGGGCTCGACGTGTCGACGATGGCGGAACTCTTCATCCCCCCCGATGCATTCGAGGGGGCGCTACCTGGCTCAGGGGGCGCCCAGTAGCGGTGCCGCCTGGTCCCAGCGAGCGGTCTGGCAGGCATCCGTGCGGCTGAACTCCGCCGACACCGGTTCCCCCAACCAGGTCCCCGTGACGGTAGCCGTCTGGGGACCGCCATAGACCTCGGCGCACGCGCGGTCGGCGGGCACCGGGGCGAAGGGATCGGCTCCCTGCTCGGCGGCAGCGGCAAGGAAGTCACACGCCGCGGCCGAGTCGGCCAGCGTGCCCCCGGACGGATCGCACGTCAGCGTCGACGTTGCGCCATCGGAGGTGATCGTCAGCGAGGTTCCCGTCGCCGAGACAGACGTGCTGGGCGAACCGGGCGTCGACGGCGCGGGACTGTCACCCGTCGTGCTGCAGCCGACCGTGCCCAATCCAACGATCAAGGCCAGCGCAGCAGCGTGGGTCAGTCGTGACATCACGTCAGCACCGTAGCGGTCGTGCGGGTGTCCGGGAGGGCCGGGGGAGTCCCGCCGAACTCCGGGCACAGCGACTGAAACGAGCACCAGTCGCATAGCCGGGACCGGTTCGGCTGCCAGTCGCCGGAAGCGGTGGCCCGGGCGATCGCCGCCCACAAGGCCTCGAGTTTGGCTTCGGTGGCACGCAACTCCGCCTCGGTGGGGTCGATCGCGAGGCGCTCCTGGTTGCCGAGGTACAACAACTGCAGTCGCGCCGGGACCTGACCGTGCAAGCGCCACAGGATGAGGCCGTAGAACCGCATCTGGAACAGGGCCTTGGCCTCCCAGCCCTCGCCGGGGGAGCGGCCGGTCTTGTAGTCGACCACTCGGATCGCACCGCTGGGTGCCCGATCGATGCGGTCGATGATGCCGCGCAACACGAGGCCGGAGGGCAGTTGCGTGGACACGCTGACCTCGCGCTCAGCAGGTTCGAGGCGGGTCGGGTCCTCCAGCCCGAAGTACTTATGCACGTACGCCTCGGCATCGGTCAGGAAGCCGGCCACGGCAGTCGGATCGACGGGGGCGGTCTCCTGCGTGGCCAGCCAGCGATCCCAGGCATCGGGTCCCCCGAACAGCAGCCCGGGCAAGTGCGGTTCCTGGGCGACAACGGCATCCCACGCTGCGGGGAGCAACTGAACCGCGGTCTGGGCGGTCCGATGGGGAGCCGGATGATCGAAGAGTCGCTCCAGCACCGCGTGGATGACGGTGCCGCGCGCCGCGGCGGCACTGGGGGGTTCGGGAAGTCGATCGGTTCGGAACCGGTACATCAATGGGCAGGTCAAGAAGTCACCGGCGCGCGACGGGGACAACGAGGCAGCCGGCCGTTCCCCAAGCCCGACCGGCGGCGGCATCGGCCGGAGGTCGATCACAGGGCCACCTGAGGCCGCGGAAACGTGCTGCGGGAGTGCTTCGGTGGCGATCGGTGGGTCGACGGGCGCTGTCATGTCGCAACCGTACGTCGTGGGTCCGACACATCCGTGGAGCCGTACGATGGCGGCGTGACGACAGCGCGGAATCTGGCCGATCCGGGACACGGTTCCGGGTGGCACTTCCGCCTGTTCGGCTTCGAGGTGTCGGTTCCCCTGAATGCCCTGATCGGCATCGTCGTGATCGCCTTGTTGTGGTATCCGGAGTTCGCTGGGAGCACCACCCGCATCGGCCAGTGGGTGCTGGCGGCGGTCTTCGCGCTGTTGCTGATGGTGTCGATCCTGATCCACGAGTTCGCTCACGCCTACGCCGCGCGGGCCTTCTCGTACCCCGTATCCGGGATCACGCTGTGGGCCATGGGCGGATTCACCAGCTACCGCACCACCACCAAACACGGTCCGCTGCGGGAGGGGATCATCGCTCTGGCTGGCCCAGCGGCCACGTTGGCGATCGCGGTCGCCGCCTGGTTCCTCGCGGGAGTCATGCCCGCCGGTGTGGCCTTCGATCTGGTGTCGGCGGTCGCCTCCGCCAACTTCCTCGTCGGCTTCTTCAATCTGCTGCCCGGCAGCCCGCTGGACGGCGGCGCGGTCGTCAAGGCGATCGTGTGGGGAATCACCGGATCCGCCATCACCGGGCAGGTCGTCGCCGGGTGGGTGGGGCGAGGCCTGGCAATCGTCGTCCTGTTGTCGCCGTTCGTGTTGGCGTGGCAGGTGGGCGGCACCCCGTCGCTCGTGCTCATCGTGGTGGCCGTCCTGCTGGCGACCCTGTTGTGGACCGGGGCGTCGAGCGGACTCAAAGCCGCCCAAGCCAGCCGCACCTTGGACGCGATCACCGCGGGAGATCTGGCCTACGACGTCGTCCCGATCGCCCCGGGGACCACTGTGGCCGTGGCGCTGCCGCAGATCCGTCCCGACGCGCACCTGGTCGTCGTCGACCCGGCCGGGCGGCCGTACGCGGTGGTCAACGAGGCTGCGGCGCGCGCGGTCCCCGACGCCGAACAGGGCCGGGTCACTGTCGTCGCGGTGTCCGCCAGCCTGGCGGCCGACGCGCCCGTGCTGCCCGCCTCGGCACCCGCCACCGCAGTGGTCACCGCGTGCCAGGACACCGGCTCACGGTTCGTGTTCGTCGCGGAGCCGGGCAGCCCCACGCGCATCATCGACACCGACGCCGCATTCGTGACGGAGGGGCCGTGACGGCGGATCTGGCTGTCGGTGATCTGGTCCAACTCACCGATAACAAGGGCCGCCACCACACGATCACCCTGACGGCGGGAGCCTCGTTCCACACCCACAAGGGCGCGCTGGAGCACGACGACCTGATCGGCCGCCCCGAAGGGATCGTCGTGACCAGCACGGGGGGGATGCCGTACCTGGTGCTGCGGCCGATCCTGGAGGACTTCGTGCTGTCCATGGGGCGCGGCGCGGCCATCATCTACCCCAAGGACGCCTTCGCGATCGTCGGGCTGGCCGGCATCGGCCCGGGAAGTCACGTCGTCGAAGCGGGCGCCGGGTCCGGTGCGCTGTCCTGCTACCTGCTCACCGCCGTGGGCCCGACCGGGCGGGTGGTCTCCCACGAGATCCGCCCCGAGTTCGCTGACGTCGCACGACG
>CAZCRC010000160.1:0-5541 GCA_964500995.1 uncultured Actinomycetes bacterium | reverse complement strand
TTCGCTGACTTGGACGGGCTTGGGCGCCGGAGCACCACGGACATTGTAGTCACGGTTCGCGGTCCCGTTGATCCAACACCCTGTGCGGCAGCGTCTTACCCCTGGTGCAACGCAACCACGTGAGTCTGGATTCCCGTGCGCCCCGCTGCACCTGCTCTGATGTACCCCATCGGCACGTTCGTATGCACAGGTTGACAGATCGGCCGCATTTCGGCCGCCAAACGGTCACAGCTCGGCAAAGGCGCCTGACTCACCGTTTCGCGGCGAGTTTGCGCTCCTTCTTCCACGCACGGACCTGCTCCAAGCTTGCGCCATCGGTGACGTCGGCGATGGACATCCGCGTACCCGGGTCGCCGTACGGGGTGCAGGCCTCGCGCCAGCCAGCGGGAGTGACACCGAGTTGCTTGCCGACCAGCGCCAGGAAGATGCGTGCCTTCTGGTCGCCGAATCCGGGGAGCGCCTTCAGCCGACGCAGGACGTCGCGACCGTCACCGGGGTCGGTCCAGATCCGGGCGGCGTCGCCGCCGTACTCGGTCATGACCACCTCGGCCAATGCGCGGATTCGACTGGCCATCGAGCCGGGATACCTGTGGATTGCCGGAGGTCCTTGTGCTGCCGCGACGAGGGCGTCGGGGTCGGTGGCGACGACGACCGCCGGATCCAGGTGGTTCGGATCGCCGAGCCGAGCAGCGAGGACGTAGGGGCCGGCGAACGCCCGCTCCATGGGGAACTGCTGATCCAGCAGCATCCCGGTCAGCAGGGCGAAAGGATCAGTGGCGAGGAGGTGATCCGCTGCGGGATCCTGCGCCAAGGTCAGTGTCACCACGATGACAATCTAACGTCTCTTCGACGATTCGCCAGATGGCTCGAGCACCGCTGCGGCGGTGTGCACGCGTACGTCCCGCGTGGATTCCTGGGTGACCACCCCTGCGATCTGCTGGTCACCCAGCCCGGCGATCCGGAACGTGCCGGACCACGTGGTGCTCACCTCGATCTGGTGCGTGCCCCCGGTGTCGAAGACATGGCTGACCGTCGTGTCGGGCCAGGTGCTGCCCGCCTGATCGGTGTGCAACACGCCACCGTCGGAGAATCGCCAGGTCCATTGCGCCGAAACGCGTGTGGTCACCGGGATCCCCGCCACCACGTCCTGCCATTCGACGTCGCCGTCGGGCTGTCCCGAGTCCAACAGAACGGGGAGCCGAATCAGGGGCGCCCGTCGGGGCTGGACGCTGATTCCCGGCGCAGGGACGCGGTGGGTCACCCGAGCCCGGACCTCGGCGGCAATCTGCTCCATCGTCGGCGCGGCGGACAGGTCCTGGCAGGACACCCCACCTTGGATCCACCCGTCGGGACCGGCGGTCCATTCGCGAACGAACTGCTCGTCGGCGCTGCAGTCACGACTGCCGACCGTCAGACACCCACTCCCCGGTTGCGGGCTCTGGAAGGAGATTCCCATCAGGCACACGGGCACCGCGATCACGGTGGCGCAGCCATGGCAACCACCCTCGTCGGACTCGGAGGTCCCAGTCGCGGACCCGGCGCGCACCACGAAGACGTCGCGGGAGTCGTTCCCCGTGACGCTGTCGGCCTTCGCGGGGCCTGCGACCGTCATCGACAGCGCCGCCCACGCCAGCACCAGCGCCGCAGCCATCCGGCCAGCCCGAATTTCCCCCGTCATGCTCTCCCCCATGTCAAGACGTGACGGCGAGGCTAGCCCTTCCGGTGACTGGTCCCTCAGCCCTGGTGTCCCCGCTGAGGGATTCGCCACACGGCTCGCCGGCCCGCCGACCGCGGAGTCGCAGTCGGGTCAGCAGCGAGCGGCGTCAGGTGCGACGCAGTCCAACAGTTCGGCGACGATGTGACCCACCCGCTCGGACTCGATCAGGAACCCGTCGTGGCCGAACGGTGTCTCGATCACGTCGAGCTTGGGGCAGCCGGGAATCTCGTCGGCCAACTGCTGCTGCAGTGCCAACGGATACAGCCGGTCGGTGTCCAACCCGGCCACCCGCACCGGAACTGTGATGGACGCGAGCACGTCGCCTCGTGATCCGCGCCCTCGTGCGACGTCGTGGGTGCTCATCGCATCGCTAAGGGCCACGTAACTGCCGGCGTCAAAGCGGTGCAGCAGGGAACGCGCGTGATGGTCCAGGTAGGACTGCACGGCGAACCGGCCGGCGTCCCCGTGTCGCGCGGGCAGTCGCCGTTCATGGGCGTTCTCGCCCTTTTGTTCATCGCGACCGAAACGCAGGTCCAACTCACTGGCTGTGCGATACGTCAGGTGCGCGAACCGACGGGCCGTGCCCAGACCCCGATGGGGACCATCGCCCGCTGCCGCGTCGTAGTAGTCGCCGTCGTTCCACCCCGCATCGCCGACGATCGCGTGGATCTGTGCGGTCTGGGTTCCGATCTGGTCGGCACTCGCGGCAGCGGCCGTCGCCAGGAGCACCGCCGAGTGGACGCGCTCGGGGAACATCACGAGCCACTCCAGGGCTCGCATACCCCCCATGGAACCCCCGATCACCGAAGCGAAGGCATCGATACCGAGGTGGTCGGCGACGCGAGCTTCGACCGTGACCTGATCACGGGTGGAGATCCGGGGCCACCGCGAGCCGTAGGCCCGACCATCCGCGGCCGCGCTGGCGGGGCCCGTGGTTCCCTGGCAGCCACCGAGGACGTTCGTGCAGACCACGAACCAGCGCTCGGTGTCGATCACTTTTCCGGGACCGATCAGGGCATCCCACCAGCCGGCGGTGGGCTGACCCGGTGCGGTCGGTCCACTGGCGTGCGAGTCGCCGGTCAGGGCGTGCTCGATCAGGATCGCGTTGCTGCGATCGGGGTTCAGGGTCCCCCACGTCTCGTAGGCCACCGTGACCTGCGGAAGGGTCTCCCCGAACTCAAGTTCGATCGCACCCACCGACACGAACTGGCGGAAAGCAATAGGGTCTGCCTCCCGCCAGGCACCGCTGGCGGGAGGCAGATCCTGGTCAGTACTCATCGAGGTTCCGAACCGCTCACTGCTGCGATTCGGCCTTGGCGGCCCGGAAGCCGGCGTCGAGGTCAGCAAGGATGTCGTCGATGTGTTCGATGCCGACGGCAAGTCGGACCAGGCCCGGCGTCACGCCCGCTGTCAGTTGCTCCTCGGGAGTCAACTGGGAATGGGTGGTGGACGCAGGATGGATCACCAGGCTGCGCACATCGCCGATGTTGGCCACGTGACTGTGCAACTGCAGACCCTCGACGAACCGCTTACCGGCGTCCACCCCACCGGCGATCTCGAACGCCAACACGGCGCCCGTCCCCTGCGGGGCGTACTTCTGGCCGAGTTCATACCAGGGGCTGGTGGGCAGTGCCGCGTAGTTGACGCTGAGCACCTCGTCGCGCCCGGTCAGCCATTCGGCCACCGCCTTGGCGTTGGAGACGTGACGTTCGATGCGCAGCGACAAGGTCTCCAAGCCCTGGGCCAGCAGCCAGGCGTTGAACGGAGCCACCGCGGTGCCCAGGTCACGCAGCAACTGCACGCGGGCCTTCATGATGAACGCCACGTTCGCGCCGAACTGCGAGCCGACGCCGAGGTCTCGGGCGTAGACGAGGCCGTGGTAGCTCGGATCCGGCTCGTTGTAGTTCGGGTAGCGCTGCGGGTACTGCGCATAGTCGAACGTGCCGCCGTCCACGATCACACCGGCGATCGCGGTCCCGTGACCACCGATGTACTTGGTGGCGGAGTGCACCACGACGTCGGCGCCCCACTTCAGCGGCTGGATCAGGTACGGCGTGGCCACCGTGTTGTCCACGATCAGCGGAACGCCGGCCTCGTGGGCCACCGCGGCGACGGCCTCGATATCCAGGACGTCGTTCTTGGGGTTCGCGATGGTCTCGCCAAAGAAGGCCTTCGTGTTGGGCTTCACCGCATCACGCCACGACTGCGGATCATCGGGGTTCTCGACGAACGACACCTCGATCCCCAGCTTGGGCAGCGTGTAGTGGAACAGGTTGTAGGTGCCGCCGTACAGTCTGGGGCTCGACACGATGTGGTCGCCGACTTCGGCGACGTTCAGGATCGCGATCGTCTCGGCGGCCTGACCGCTGGACACCAGCAGGGCTCCGACGCCACCCTCCAACGCAGCGATGCGGTCCTCGACCGCAGCCTGCGTGGGATTCATGATGCGCGTGTAGATGTTGCCGAGCTCCTTGAGCGCGAACAGGTTGGCCGCGTGGGTGGTGTCGTTGAACGTGTAGGACGTCGTCTGATAGATCGGCAGGGCCCGGGCGTGAGTCGCCTCGTCGGGGGTCTGGCCGGCGTGAATCTGCTTGGTTTCGAAGGACCAGGCGTCGCTCATGATGTGTTTCCTCCAGTTGTGGCTGAGCGGTTTCTGACTACAAGAAGTGGGCGCCAGGCATCGTGCCCGCGCAGGTCGACGGGGAAACGCAGCAGCGTTCGTTCAGGCCCCGGCGACACCGGACATTCGACAACAACACATGACTCCACCTCTACCTGTGGGCCTTGTGGTGCAAGGCCGCGCTTGTCGGCGTACCGACCTGGTCCTCACCCGGAGCACCCCACCGCGGTCGGAGGGTTGCTGCTCAGTAAGCCGGGGCTTATCACTGAGACTCATGACCTGCCGACAACGGTAGCCCACGTTCGCGCAGTCGTCCACCACAGCGGGGAGACCCACGTCGCTCTCGAAGGACGGCCTTCAGTCGTAGGGGTCGAAGGGACCCCGGGGCGCTTCGGAAACGTCGCCGAGCCCCGCCGCAGCGTCAACGTATTCAGCTGAACTCCCGTGGCGACACGTGGCTTCGTCAAGGCTGGCCATGACCTGCCACCACACCGAGGGCGGCTGGGCGGCATCAACGCAGCGGAACACCAGCGCTGCCAGCGAGTGGGTGGCGTCGGCGTCGTGTGCCCGGTTCAGGCATGCCATGGCTCGGGTCCCTTCGCCCATCTGCCAGGCGACCAGCCCCGCGACAGCGGCGACCGGGGCCACTGCCTCCGCGGGAGCCCGCTGCAGTGTGGCGGACAGCACCTCCCAGGTCCGCCCCGACATGACAGACACGGTGTCCTGCCCCACTGTCAGGCGCCACAGCACGACATCACGCGCCCGGGTGTCACAACATGCAGCAGCCAGAACGGCGATGTCGCGATCCGTCGGCATACGGTGAGCGCGCAGAAGTTCCATGCAGTCTTCGATCGTCTCGTCCCGCCAGAGTTCCAGCGGTGGACCGCCGCCAGCGGGTCGATTCGCCAACCGCAGGTCCGGGATCGGATTCGCGGCTGGCGCCACCTCGGCCACCACCGTCTGGCGGTCCGGGGCGGGTGCGTTCCCATTGGCAATCAACCCCACGACCGTCACGCAGTGCGGATCGAGGAGGTGCACGCCGCAACGGTCGGAGCAGTCGAGGCCCCGCCAGGTCGTGCCCGCGCACTCCCCCACCCAACCCACGGTGAGTCCAGTCGTGGCGAAGTGGGCGCTCAGAGCGTCGAGCGTGCGGTCGTCCCGCTGGACGACATCGACTGCGGCGACCAACACCGACACCGCGTCG
>CAZCRC010000159.1:0-5564 GCA_964500995.1 uncultured Actinomycetes bacterium | reverse complement strand
GAGCTCGTCGACGAAGGCGAGGTCGCTGCTGACTACTTGGAGGGTCTGCTCGACATCGCCGACCTCGACGGCGACATCGACATCACGGTGGAGAACGACCGCGCTGCCCTGTCGATCATCGAGGTCAATACCGGCGACCTGCAGCACCTGGTGGGTCGGGATGGCAAGGTGCTCAGCGCCTTGCAGGACTTGACCAGGCTCGCGGTGACCCGGGAGACCGGCCAGCGCTCCCGCCTGATGCTGGATATCGCCGGGCATCGGGCGACCCGTCGCAGCGAGTTGCAGCGGATCGCACAGCAGGCGATCACCGAAGCCAAGGAGACGGGCGAAGCTGTCCGAATGGCCGCCATGAGCGCCTTCGAACGCAAAGTCGTTCATGACGAGGTCGCCGCCGCGGGGATGAGCAGCGAGTCCGAGGGCAGCGATCCGAACCGATATGTGGTCATCACGCCGGCGTGAGCTCTGTTTCACGTGAAACACCAGCGCTCCGTGAGTTGGAGCGCTACTTGGCAGGTCCCGGCATCGAGCGGGGCCTGATCGGTCCCCGCGAGGCTGATCGGCTCTGGGACCGGCACATCCTGAACTGCGCCGTGGTGGCCTGGGATCCCGACCTCCTGCCGCAGGGCAGCACTGTGGTGGACGTGGGATCGGGTGCGGGTTTACCGGGAGTCGTGTGGGCACTGTGCCGTCCAGATCTGCAGGTGACCCTCGTGGAGTCCTTGCAGCGCCGCACCACGTTCCTGACCGAACTGGTCGACCACCTGGACCTGGACGCCCGCGTGGACATTGTGCGCGCCCGTGCGGAAGAGGTGACAGATCGACGATTCGACATCGCGACCGCGCGCGCGGTTGCTCCGCTCCCCCGGCTACTGCCCTGGTTGGCGCCCCTGACCGCAGGAAGCATCGTGGCTCTCAAGGGCCGCACCGCCGCCGATGAGGTCGCTGCAGCGGCGACCACCGCGCAACGGTTGGGCCTGGGCCCCGCCGAGATCTTGACTGTCGGTGCGGGAACGGCCGACCCACCCACAACGGTCGTCCGCTATCGGATCCCCACGACATAGGCTGAGCGCACTACACGCGTGGAGGTCGGATGTCCTGGGAAGTGGTCCCACCCTTGGGGGGCTGTGTTGTACCGATGACCACGGTGCCGGACGAGTATTCCGACCGCGATGTTTCACGTGAAACATCGCGGGAGGCCACCGCCGCCGCGTCGACGACGGCCCCCGCGGCTGCACCGCCGCCGCCACCCGATCCTGCCGTCGTGGCCCACCAGCGCATGATCCGAACCCTGGGCCTGCTCGACGAGGAACCCCTCCCGCGACCCGGCCAGACGCGACTGATCGCGGTGGCCAACCAGAAGGGGGGCGTGGGAAAGACCACCACTGCGGTGAATCTGGCCGCGGCCCTGTCCCTGCTGGGCCAGCGGGTCCTGGTCCTGGACATGGACCCACAAGGCAATGCCTCGACAGCATTGGATCTGCCGCATGAGCCGGGGGCGGTGGGGGCCTACGACGTCATGACCGGCGGGACCGGACTTGCTGACGCAGTGCTGCCGGTTCCCGGCCTCGAACGGTTGTGGGGAGTGCCGGCCTCGGTCGACCTGGCGGGTGCCGAGATCGAACTGGTCAGTCAGGTGGCGCGGGAGACCCGCTTGCGTAAGGCGGTTCGCGACTACCTTCCCGTGCACGAGGAACGGCATGGCCGGCTCGACTACGTCATCATCGACTGCCCGCCCAGCCTCGGCCTCCTGACCCTGAACGCGCTGGTCGCGGTCCAAGAGGTCCTCATCCCCCTGCAGACCGAGTACTACGCGCTCGAGGGCTTGGGTCACCTGCTCGGCACCGTGGGACTCATCCAGGAACACCTGAACCCGGACCTGCAGATCACCGGCATCCTCCTCACTATGTTCGACGGCCGCACCAAACTGGCACCCCAGGTCGCCGACGAGGTCCGAACCCACTTCCCCGAACGAGTGCTGGCGACGCCCATCCCGCGTACGGTGCGGGTCAGCGAGGCGCCGTCGTACGGTCAGACGGTCCTGCAGTACGACCCCGCGTCACCGGGCTCCCGGGCTTACCTCGCGGCAGCTCGCGAGTTCGCTCTGGCGGGGAATCGCCCCACCCCCGAGAATGCCCATCCCGGCGCCGAAGCCGCCGGCGCGGACGTATCCGACACGGCGCCGGAGACTTCCGCCGACTTGGACGCGGCTCCCCATGACTCTCAGCCAGGCTCGCCACCGGCTGCCGATGTCGTCGATGTCCGGGAATCCACGACGTTGTCCCCAGCCCATCCACAGGTGCAGCCAACTGGGGACCATTCGGCAGATGTCTGAAATGTCCCACGATATCCGTGTACCAAGATGGGCAATTCGGACATTTAGGAGTCGTGGTGTGAACACATCACTACACAGAGTTTCCACAGGCAGTGGCGGTGACGGAGGTTGAGGAACAGATGAGTCAACGACGTGGTTTGGGCCGAGGCCTGGGCGCCCTGATTCCCTCGGGGGCACCGACGCCGACGGCGTCGAGCAGCGAGCCCGCAGCGGTTCCCTCGCCACCCACGAGTACCGCTCCTCCCGCGACCCCAGCCGCGACCCCCGAGTCGGCCGCTGGCGGAGCCGTGATCGACGTGCGCGACGAGCCCGACTCGGCTCCGGCTCATTCCGCCGGTGCCGATGAGGTGGCTGCTGATCTGGGGACCCAGTTGCAGTACCGCGAATTGCCGGTGGACCTGGTGGTGCCCAACCCCCGACAACCGCGCCAGGTCTTCGACGACGACGCCATTGCCGAGTTGGTGCACAGCATCACCACGATCGGTCTCCTGCAGCCCATTGTGGTGCGGCCGGCGGGAGCGGGCTTCGAACTGGTCGCAGGGGAACGACGACTGCGCGCGAGTCGCCTGGCCGGACTCAGCCATATCCCGGCACTGATCCGCCAGACCGACGATGACGTCATGCTGCGGGATGCGCTGCTCGAGAACCTGCACCGGGTGCAGCTGAACCCCCTGGAAGAAGCGGCGGCCTACGCCCAACTCATGTCGGACTTCTCCTGCACCCAGGAGGAGTTGGCGCAGCGGGTGGGCCGTTCGCGGCCCCAGGTGGCGAACATGCTGCGCTTGCTGAAGTTGCCACCCACGGTGCAACGGCGAGTGGCGGCGGGGGTACTGAGCGCCGGGCATGCGCGGGCGATCCTGGGTGCCGGCGATGCCCAGCGGATGGAGCAGGTGGCGGCCCGCGTGGTGTCCGAAGGGCTCAGCGTCCGGGCTGTCGAGGAACTCGTCCTCGTGGACAAGGACTCGTCCGATGCGCCCAAGCGGCGCAAGGCGAAGTCCTCGGCGGGTACGCCGCTGGAGTATCAAGAGGCGGCGGAGCGGATGGGAGAGCAACTCGAGACCAGGGTGCGGATCGAGGGATCGGCCCGCAAGGGGCGCATCGTGATCGAGTTCGCCGATGTCACCGACCTTGCCCGGATCGTGGACCAGATCCTGCCACCGCCGGTGCAGTGACCAGCTGAGCTACTGACCGCGGGCGATCGCGGTGCGGACCAATGCCGCGAACACGGTGCCGAGATCCCGGGACGCGGCCTCCAGCGCTTGCGGGAACAACGACGTCTCGGTCATGCCGGGGGCGACGTCCACTTCGAGGAACTGCGGTTGACCAGCGGCGTCGACCATGAAGTCCACGCGGGAGTAATCGCGCAGGCCCATCCGTCGGTGTGCGGTCAAGGCCATGTCCGCGGCTTGGCGGGCGGTGTCGTCGCTGATGCGTGCCGGGCAGAAGAACTCCGTCAGCCCCGCCGTGTACCGGGCGTTGTAGTCGTAGAAGCCGCCGTCGGGCACGATCTCGACTGCCGGCAACGCGATCGGCTCACCCTGGTTCTCGTAGATGGAGATCGAGATCTCGGGACCCACCACACAACTCTCGATCAGAGCCACATCACCGTAGGCGAAGGCCCCTACCATGGCGGCCGGCAACTCAGCGGCCTCGTGCACGATGGCAGCTCCCAGGGCGGATCCGCCGCGGGTGGGCTTGACGACCAGGGGCAGTCCGAGGTCGGCCACGAGTCGATCCAGCAGCGGCGTCGCCCCGAGTTCGCGGAACATCGAGTGCGGCAGGGCGACAGCGCGGGGAGTGGGCAGCCCCCACGACCTCGCGGCCGCTTTGCCCACGCCCTTGTCGAACGAGATGCGCGCGGCGTCGGGCGTTGAGCCCACGAACGGGAGGCCGAATGTGGTCAGCACATCCGCCAGGGCGCCGTCTTCACCGGCCGCGCCGTGCAGCAGCGGAATCACGCAGTCGGGGCGCCCGTCGGACAGCTTGCCGAGCAGTGCGGCGTCGACGTCAGCGGTCGTGACCGCCAGTCCCTGGCTGCGGATGGCTTCGGCGATGCGTCGACCAGATCGGATCGACACGTCCCGTTCGGGGGACAGTCCGCCGCACAGCACCAGGACGGTCGGGATCGATTCGCTCATGCCGTGATCCTCTCAGGCCAGGTCCGGCGCCGGAGTGGCGCTGCCGGGTGACTGGTGCAGCATCGACGAGGTCCCGAACGTCTGACCGATCTCGATCTCTTGCTCCATCACCGCAGCCAATCGGCGCACGCCTTCGCGGATCCGGTCTGGCTCCGGATAGCAGTACGACAGGCGTAGGTTGCGCCGCCCCTGGCCGTCGACGTAGAACCCGGTCCCGGGGACGTATGCGACGAGGGCGCTGACGGCGCGGGGGAGCATCGCGGTGGCATCCAGACCCTCCGGCAGCGTGAGCCATGAGTAGAACCCTCCGGCGGGGCGGGTCCACGTCGTCCCAGGCGGCATGTGGGCGTCCAGGGATTCCAGCAGTGCGTCTCGTCGTTCCCGGTACACGTCGCGGAACACCTCGACCTGGTGCCGCCACGGTTGCGTGGCGAGGAACTCCGACACCACGCCCTGAGTGAAGTTGGACGGGCACAACACAGCGGCCTCCGCGGCCAGGACGAGCTTCTCGCGCACGCCGTGGGGCGCCACCGCCCAGCCGACGCGCAGGCCCGACGCGAGCGTCTTGGAGAACGAGCCCAGGTACACGACCTGTTCGGAATCCTCGGCGCGGATCGCACGCGGAACGGTGCCGTCGAACCCGAGCAGTGCGTACGGGTCGTCCTCGAGCACGAGCAGATTCTCGCGCTGGGCGAGTTCGAGCACCTCTTTGCGGCGCTGTGCCGGCTGCGAGATCCCCGCCGGATTGTGGAACGACGGGATCGTATAGATCATCTTGATCGTCTTGCCCTCGGCCCGGACGCGGGTGATCGTCTCCGCCAATGCCTCCGGGATCAGACCGTGGTCATCCATCGGCACATGGATGACGTCGCACTCATACGCCCGGAAGATGCCCAAGGCGCCCACATAGCTGGGTGCCTCGACCAAGACGACGTCCCCGGGGTTGCAGAACACCCGCACGACCAGGTCCAAGGCCATCTGCGATCCCGTGGTGACGATGACATCGTCGGGATGTGCCACCACCCCCACGTCGGACATGACGTCGAGAATCTGCTCGCGCAGAACAACATCGCCCTGACCCGAGCCATATTGCA
>CAZCRC010000158.1:0-5605 GCA_964500995.1 uncultured Actinomycetes bacterium | reverse complement strand
GTGCGGTGGCCTGACCGTGCGTGCAATCATCGCCACCCCCAGCACCTCCCGCTACCTGTGGACTGCGGCCGCCCATCGGGTGCGACGTGACGCGGGTTGGGGACCCGGCGGCATCCTGCGCCTGGTGGACGACGTTGCCGCACCGCGACTGCCGGACGCCCCTGGGTGGGTGCGGCTGCGCCCGGAACTGTCCGGGATCTGCGGCAGCGACCTCGGGTTGGCACGCGCCAAGATCTCGTTCGTACTCAGCGCGTTCTACCAGGAGTCGCGCATGATTCCCGGGCACGAGATCGTCGCCGTGGTGGCCGAGACCGGTCCTGGGGTCACGGGGCTCGCGGCGGGGGATCGGGTCGTGGTCAACCCGGTGATGAGTTGTGTGCAGCGCGGCTTCGACCCGATCTGCGCCACCTGCGCGTCCGGTCACCCCCACCTGTGTCATCGGCTCGACGAGGTGGGTGTCGGCAACTGCGCGGCCCCTGCGATCGGGTTCGCCGAGGCGGTCGGGGGTGGTTGGGGGCAAGAGGTCGTCGCCCATAAGAGCCAGTGCTATCCGGTGGGGACCATCCCGTCGCAACGTGCCGTGTTGGCTGAGCCCGCCGCGATCGGCCTGCACGCAGCGCTGCGGTGGCGGCGACAGGGGGACCGTGCCGTGGTCATCGGCCCGGGAACGATCGGCCTGGTGGTCACGGCAGCACTGCGGCGACTGCACCCCGACCTGGACATCGCGATGGTCAGTCCCGGCGAGTTCGGCGCGACCAAGGCGCTCGCGGCGGGAGCCTCCCGGATCCTGCCCGCGGGACCAGCAGCGGTCGAAGCGTTGGCTCAGTCAGACGGCGGTCGGGTGCTGCGCCCCCGAATGACGAAGACCCCGATCCTGGACCGGGGTGTGGACGTGGTGTTCGACTGCGTCGGTAGCACCGAGACGATCGACCTGGCCACTCACATCCTGCGGCCACGCGGGACGCTGGTGCTCGTGGGTGCCGCCGGAAAGCAGACCGCGGACTGGTCGCTGGTCTGGCACCGGGAACTTTCCGTCGTGGGCACCGTGTTCTACGGGCCCGAGCCCGAGTTGGCGGGTGCCACCACGTTCCGTCGGATCGTGGAGTGGCTGGACGACCCGCAGTACCTGATCGACGGATTGGTCACCCACACGTTCGATCTCTCGCAGTGGACACAGGCGCTCGACACCGCCGATGCCGGTCCGGGCGCCGGAGCCGTCAAGGTCACGCTACGCACGAACCCCGACCTGCCGCTCATCGTCTGAGCGGCGGGCCGGGGTTCGTGAAGCGGCGGACTACTGGCCGGTTGGTGCGCTGGGGGCCGGTGCCTGCTTGAGGGTGGAGATGTCCACGACCTCATCGGCGGGCGGCGGCGTGATCGTCACCGGCGCGTTCCAGTTGCTCATCGTCAGGGTGCCCGAGGCGCCCTCGGGGGCTGTGATCTCGAGCGGGTACGGCTCGCCGGTCGTTGCGATCCACAACGTGCCCTGCTCGCTCTGCAGGCCCACGGCCTCGGTACCGCCGACATCCTTGACGGGCAGCTTCTTGAGGTCAGCGGGTGTGGCCAACGTCGTATCGACGAACTCCTTGACCGACCCGAGCCCCGCGAAGCTCTGCGCTGCGGGGTTGTCCTTGGGCACGGACAGCCACTTGCCCTCGAGGGCGGCAGCGTTCTCGGCCCCGAGCGTCTGAGCGAACGCTGTGCCCTTGACGAAGATCGTGTCGGGGGTGGCGATGATCTCCACGGCCTGCCCGTCGGGCTGGCCGAGGGTTCCCGTCGATCCCTGGTCGCTCAGTGTCAGATCGGTGCGGACCTCGGTGCCGGCGTTGTCCTGGACAACGGCGACAGTCACGCTGGTCGCGGCGGAGGCTGCTTCCCGGGCCTGCTCCAGGATCTTCTTGGCGTCCTGGTCCTGCACCCCGTTCGGGGTCGCCTCGGCCGATGGGGCGGCGCTCGACGGGCTCGTGGTGGTGGTGGAGGAACTGCACGCGGCGGCACCTCCGACGACGAGCAGAGCTGCAGCCGCGAGCGCGACCGGGGTCCTAGACCGCATGGGATTCCCTTCGTAGGTCCGGTCAGCCTAATGCCCGTGCCGGTGTCGGTTGGCCGAAGGGGGCAAACGGTCAGTCACTCAGTGAAGACTCGAACATTGCGAGGATCCGCTGCCAGGCGTCCGTGGCGGCGGTGTCGACGTATCCCACGTGCATGGAGCGGTTGAAGGGCCACGACCACCAGGGCGGGTCGGTGTGGTTCATGAACGAGTGGCCCGCCTCGGGGTATTCCTTCACGTCGTGGCGGACGTCGGCGTCCACTAGTGCTGCAGTGAGTTCGTCGGCGACGCCGGTCAGTGATCCATCCCGACCCCCGTACGACGCGACCATCGGGCAGCTGCCCGCGACCGCGGCGGCGAGGTCCTTGGGGATACGGCCGTACTGTGCCGCGGAGGCGGCAAAGCCCTGGTTGGCCATGACGATCGCGAACCCGCCGCCCAGGCAGAACCCGGCGATCCCCACTTTGCCGGTGCAGTCGGAGCGCTGCGTCAGATAGTCCTTCACTCCGAGGATCTGCTGGGCGGGCAGTCCCTGACCAGTGCCCATCGATTTCGCCACGCGCACCAGGCAGGCGAGTCGGTTGCCCGTCGCCAACAGGTCCGGGGCGAACGACAGGTAGCCCTCGGCGGCGAACCGGTCGGTGATCGCGCGGATGTCGTCATTGAGTCCGAACAGTTCATGGATCACCACCACCCCGGGCCACGGACCGTCCCCCGCGGGAACGGCCAGGTAGCCGGGCACGGGCCCGACGGCGGTTTCGGCGATCGTCGTGCGTGTCATCCACCCACCGTAACCACCTAGGGCCCGCGTCCGAACTTCGGATAGTCGGGGAGTCCAGCGCCGCCCCGCCTCAATTGGCGTCGGTGGCGTGCCGACACATCTGCATCCGGCCCCCGAAGGACGGTCCTGGGAGGTGAGCACGCGATGGCGACAACGACAGCGACAGCGTCTCGAACAGTGAGCCGGCGGGACGTCCTCGTGGCGGGGGGAGTCACGGCGGCACTGGCCTCGACGGTGGTGCTGCCGGGCCAGGCGAGTGCTGCCAAGACCCGCACGGTCACCCAGCGGGTGGCGATCAAGTGGCGCTACAACCCCAGCACCAAAGTCACCACCGTCACCCGGTTCCGCACCCGCAAGGTCACGGCACGGTTCACCGGCCAGGCGGTGTCGCTGAAGTCCCGCGCCGGCACCTGGACCCGCGTGCCGTATGTGTGGTCCAGGTCCAAGCGGGCATTGGTCTACAGCCGGGCCCTGCACTTGCGACTGCTTGCGGCCGCCGCCCCCAGCGCTGGGGGAACCGGTGGGTCCGGTGCGAGCCAGCCGACCCCCACGCAACCCTCGGGCAGTACACCGACACCGTCGTCTCCCGCGCCGTCAGCGACTCCCAGTCCCTCGTCGAGTCCGACGCCATCGCCTGATCCGGACATCGCGACACCCGGCTGGACGTCGGTCTCGTCCTACGTCCCCGCGGAGGCCGCGCGGCATGTCCTACGCAGGGCGGGATACGGCCCCACCGACGGCGACTTGGCCGATGTGCGCCGGCTGGGGGTGGCCGAGTGGATCGACCGGCAACTCGACCCCGGCAGCATCGACGACAGTGCCTGCGAGGCCGTCCTGGCCCGACTGCCGGACCAATCCGAGGACATCTGGCACGTCCGGGATCTGATCGACACCGACCGGCGCTCCGGGTGGGAGCAGCAGATGTCGGTGCTGTCCGGCCATGCGGTACGGGCACTGTGGAGCAAACGACAACTGCTGACCGTGATGGAGGACCTCTGGGGCAACCACTTCAACGTCACCTGTCCGGGGGACAACATCTCCGATTCGCGGGCGCACTACGCATGGACCATCCGACGTCACGCGTTCGGGCGGTTCGCGGACCTACTCGTCGCCGTCACCCGGCATCCGTCGATGCTGACCTACCTGAACAATCGCGAATCCGATGATCAGCACCCCAACGAGAACCACGGCCGGGAATTGCTCGAACTGCACACCGTCGGACTCGAGGCCGGATACACCGAAGCCGAGGTGCTCGACTCGGCGCGCATCCTGACCGGACTGTCCGTGGAATGGGAGTCCGGCGAGTACAAGTACAAGCCGTGGCTGCATTGGACGGGTGCGGTGCAGGTGCTCTCGTTCCGGCACCCCAACGCCACCGAGACCGGCGGCGAGGCGGTCGCGTTGGCATACCTGGATGCGTTGGCGCATCATCCCAACACCGCACAACGGGTGGCGCTCAAACTGGCCCGGCGGTTCGTGTCCGACGAGCCGACCACGGACTTGGTGAGCCGTCTGGCCGCGGTGTACACGGCGAATGACACCAGGATCGCGCCAGTGCTGCGGGCGTTGTTCGCGTCGCCGGAGTTCGCGGCGTCGATCGGGGCCAAGACGTGGCGGCCGTTCGAGCACGTGATCGCCACCGCGCGGCTGTTGGGCCTGCAGCCCGACTCCGCCGGTGTGGACGGTCCCGAGGGGTTGCTGTGGCTCGCCGAGGACGCGGGACACAACCCGTTCGGTGCCCCGTTCCCCACCGGGTACACCGACATCACCGCGGCGTGGCTGTCGACGTCGTCCGTCCTGAACCGGTGGAACGCAACCCTGAACGTGGCCGCAGGGTGGTGGCCCACGGCCTTCGATCGGCCGACGCTTCGGAACCACCTGGTGGGTGCCACGCTGCCCGCCACCCACGGGGACCTCGTTGACGCGGTGAGTCGCTCGCTGTTCGGTGTGACCCTGGCACCGACTCATCGGAGTGCGGCGTTGGCGTTCCTGGGCAAGAACGCGGGCGAGGCGTTGCGGGCGGACTCCGGAGCCATCACCTGGCGGCTGCCCTACCTAGTGGCGATGCTGCTGGACACGCCCTACCAGGCGATGCGGTGAAAGGAGGACGTCATGACCACCACGACACCGACCTCGGCCCCAGGTGAGTGCGGGTGTGACGAGTCGCGCGCTGGGCTGAGTCGACGCACGCTGTTGCGAGCGCTCGGCTTGGGTTCGGCGATGGCGGTCGCCTCGCCACTGGTGGACATGCGAGTGGCGTTCGCTGCCGATGCGGGCTGGTCCGGTGACACCGTGGTGGTGTTGTTCCTGCGCGGTGGCTTCGACGGGCTGTCCGCGGTGGCGCCGTTGGGCGATCCCCACTACGCGACGTGGCGCCCGGGCATCAAGCTCACGGCCAACTCCGCACTGCAGTTGACCGGAACGTTCGCGATGCATCCGGCGTTGGCACCGCTGAAGGCGGTGTGGGACTCCGGTGACCTGGCCGTGGTCCACGCGGCCGGACTCCCCAATCCGAATCGCAGCCACTTCTCGGCGATGGACGAGATGGAACGTGCTGCCCCCGGCACATCCGCCCGCACCGGGTGGCTCGATCGGACGCTGGGACTGCACGACCCCGGTGGACCGTTCGGAGCCGTTCAGTTGGGTTCGTCCAGCATCCCCTTCTCGTTGCGCGGCCCACAGCCCGAGCTGGGGATGCGATCCATGTCCGAGTTCAAGCTGAGTGGCACCAGCAACCAGACCGACCGGGACAAGTGGCGCACCGCACTGCAGGC
>CAZCRC010000157.1:0-5609 GCA_964500995.1 uncultured Actinomycetes bacterium | reverse complement strand
CAAGGGGACACCCGCGAAGCCGCTGCGGCGGCGGTCGCGGCCATCGCGGAGCTCGGGGCAGGGGGAGCAGTCGTGGTGACCGGCGTGGAGCAGGCGTTGTCCGGTGGCGGCGGACCCTATGGGCTCGAGCGACTCGAGCAGGTGCTGGAGTCTGTCGAACCGCGCCTGGTGGTCGCCACCATCGCGGCCGGCAGCCTGGAGTCCGCTGTCCTGGCCGCCCCCAATCTGTTCCGACGGTTCTCGCTGGTGCCCACCCACGAGTTCACCGCCGATCAGATCGCCGAGGTGTTCGTGCAACTCGCCCACGAACGCAACGTCAGACTGGACCCCGACGCGGTGCCGGTGGCGCGCGAGATGTTGGACGCGGTGCGCCCGATCGGCGACCTGCGAAACGCGCGCATCGCCGAATACGTCCTGGAGCGGCTCATCGCCACAGCCCCGGTGACACCACGAGACGCACCGGTTCAGGTCAGCGCCCAGACCGTGCGCGCCGCCGAGGCATCGTCGCTGTTGGCCATGGTGGGTGGGGGGCGCACGCCCGTGCACGAGGTGCTGGCACAGGTCGATGCCTTGGCCGGTCAGCCGGACATCAAGGCCCGCATGCATCAACTGGCAACATCAGCGGCGTTCTGGGCGGCACGCGAAGCTGCCGGCGAACCCTCGCTCGAGCCTTCGCGGCACATGCTGTTCACTGGTCCGCCGGGAACCGGTAAGACGACGATGGCCCGCCTGACGGCGGAACTGTATGCGGCGCTGGGGGTGCTGTCCTCCGGACATCTGGTCGAGGTCACCCGGGCGGATCTGGTGGCGGAGTTCGTCGGACAGACGGCCCCCAAGACCCGTGCCGTCGTGCAGCGGGCCATCGGTGGAGTCCTGTTCATCGACGAGGCGTATGCGCTGCAGTCGGACTCCGGGTCCGACTTCGGTGGCGAGGCGCTGGCCGAGCTGCTCAAGCAGATGGAGGACCACCGTTCCGACCTGGTCGTCATCGCCGCCGGGTACACCGGACCCATGCACGAGTTGATGCGATCCAACCCGGGACTCACGTCGCGGTTCGCCACCGAATGGGAGTTCACCGACTTCGCCGACGATGAGCTGGTGGCGATCTGGGAGTCCTTCGTGACCAGAGCGGGCGCCGCGATCGACGCCAAAACGCCGGCCGCGGTTCGCCGGATGATCACGACCGCTCGTGGTCTCCCGGACTTCGGCAACGCCCGAACCATGCGGAACTCGGCCGAGGCAAGCATCACCGCCGCGATCAGCCGGGGGGAACCACTCACTGTGCTGCCCGACGACATTCCGATCCCGAAGCGATAACTCCCGGTGCGGCCTGCCACCGCGCCCTACTCTCAGCAGCGTGGAGTCGATTCCCGGTCTCGCCGACCTCGTCTGGATCATGGCTGTGGCGGCGATCGCCCCGATCCTGATCGGTCTGATGCCCGCTCCGCGGCCCCCCGAAGTCGTCGTCCTGCTGCTGGGCGGCATGGTTCTCGGCCCCTTCGTGCTCGATCTGGTCAGCACGACCGCCGACATCAACCTGCTGGTGCAGATCGGCTTGGGATTCCTGTTCTTCTTCGCTGGCTACGAGATCGACACCACACTGCTCAAACAGCCACCGGGCAAGCTGGCCATGATCGCGTGGGGGATCAGCATCGTCTTGGCGCTGGTGTTCTCGATCGTGGCGACGGAACTCGGCTTCGTCCATGCCACCATCCCGGTCGCGATCGCGCTGACCACCACCGCGCTGGGCACGTTGACTCCGATCCTCAAGGACTCCGGTCTGGCCAAGCTGCCCTTGGGCAAGTACGTCGTGGCTTCGGGGGCGGTCGGAGAGTTCGCCCCGCTGCTGGCCATCTCGCTGTTCCTGGGCACATCAGGGGTGATCGGGGCGCTCATCGCGCTCGGAATTGTGGGCGGGGTGGCACTGCTGACGGTGTTCCTGCCGCGGCGGGCTGGCGATCGCATCGGCGAGATCGTCGATCGCAGTTCGGCCACCTCGAGCCAGACGGTCGTGCGGTGGGCCGTCGTCCTGCTCCTGCTGTTGCTGGCGGTGGCGATGCGGTTCGGGCTGGACATCGTCATCGGCGCCTTCGCTGCCGGCATCGTCTTCCGCATCCATCAGCGCGGGGTCGGGATGGACGAGAACTCCCGCGCGCACCTGATCCATAAACTCGAGGGCATCGGCTTCGGATTTTTCGTTCCCGTCTTCTTCGTGGCATCGGGCGTCACGCTGGATCTGGGATCGATCCTGGAGTCGCCCGGGCGGATGTTGTCACTGTTCGTGGCGATCCTGGTCATCCGGGGCCTGCCGACGTTCTTCGTCCATACCCGAGCGGTGCCCCAGGTCTGGGATCGGGTGCGGCTGACGCTGTACACGGCCACCGGACTGCCGGTGATCATCGCCATCACAACGATCGCGATCTCCAGCGGGATCATGACGGCCGAGAACGCCGCCGCGCTGGTCGGGGCCGGGGTGCTCACCGTGCTGTTCTTCCCACTGACCGCCGAGGTCATCGGCCGGTTGCGCCCCTCAGCACCGGCCCCGGCGGCTGACCCGGCGTAGCCGGATCGTGACCCGGTACCTGCCTGTCCCCGGCGAGCCACCGCCGGCGATCAACCCCTTTTGGGCAACAATGAGCGCGCTGGCAGTACCGCCGACACCTGGGAGAATTGTGGCCACGACGACGACCGGAGCGACCCGCTCCCCACGTCTCGGCGGCCAGGCGCCCATGGCGTTTCCCGTCCTGTTGGGACTGGTCTGTTTGTTGGGTGGGGCCTCGTTGTCGCTGACGGCGATCAGTCACATCGCCGCGGTCGGGGCCAACGCTCCCTACGTCCACAACCTGATGGCGCTGAGTGAGCCCGCATCGCAGGATCTGACGGACGTGCTGGGCCCGGCGGCGGCCAGCGTCGACAACCTGACGTTCTACCTGACGATCGGCGCCACCGCCGTCGCGGCCACCCTGCTGCTCGTAGCGGCCGGCTTCTTCCTGACCGCCGGTCGGCTGCGCCACCCGGACGCCGCCCGCCGTGTCGCAGGGGTGGGACTGTGGCTGGCACTGGGTGTGGCCATCGTCAACGTCATCCCCTTCGACGCCGGGTGGGAAGACGCGGCTCTGGGCAGTCCCGGTGGGTCCGCGTTCGAGGCGGTCCGCACCGGAGTCGTGGCGCTGGCCGGGCTGCTGCTGCTGCAGATCTCGGCACCGCAGTGGCGCGAGAGCGTCCGTGAGGCGTTCCGCGACTGACCGGGGCGCAGGCCTCACCATCCGCGTGACGAACCCCACACCGTCACCCAGCGCACACGCGTTGTCCCCATTTCGTGGGATCGACCGGGGCAAGGGATACTGAGGCGATCGTCGCATCGCGGCGCACCCCGGCAATCGGGCCGGGACCGCTAGGAAGGACTCCCATGGCGCGCTTGGCCCAGACCGAGGATCTGACCGACATCCAGACGGACATCCTCGCTGCCGTCCACGACTTCGTCGACAACGAGATCATCCCGAACGCGAACACGTTGGAGCACGCCGACGAGTACCCCAAGGACATCGTCGACGGACTCAAGGAACTCGGCGTATTCGGCCTGATGATCCCTGAGGAGTACGGCGGCCTGGGCGAGTCGCTGACCACCTACGCGCTTGTGGTCGAAGAGATCGCCCGCGGTTGGATGAGCGTGTCCGGCGTCATCAACACCCACTTCATCGTGGCGTACATGATCATGCAGCACGGTACTGAGCAGCAGAAGCAGCACTACCTGCCGCGCATGGCCACCGGCGAGGTCCGCGGGGCGTTCTCGATGTCCGAACCCGGCTGTGGGTCCGATGTCGCCGCCATCCAGAGCAAAGCGGTCCGGGAGGGCGACGAGTACGTCCTCAACGGTCAGAAGATGTGGCTGACGAACGGTGGGTCGTCCACGCTCGTCGCGGTGCTCATGCTGACCCCCGGCGAGGTCGATGCCGATGCCAGCGTCTACAAGAAGATGACGACCTTCCTCATCGAGAAGCCCGAAGGTTTCGGCGAGGTACTGCCCGGGCTCACCATCCCGGGCAAGATCGACAAGATGGGTTACAAAGGCGTCGACACGACCGAACTCATCATGGACGGGGTGCGACTGCCGGCCGACTCGGTGCTCGGCGGTGAGCCCGGCAAGGGCTTCTATCAGATGATGGACGGCGTCGAGGTGGGTCGCGTCAACGTCGCTGCCCGTGCCTGCGGCGTGGCCATCCGGGCGTTCGAGCTCGGCGTCGAGTACTCGCAACTGCGGGAGACGTTCGGCAAGCAGATCGCCCAGCATCAAGCCGTTCAGTTCCGGCTGGCGGAGATGGCCACCAAGGTCGAGGCCGCGCACCTGATGATGGTGCGGGCCGCCCGCAAGAAGGACTCCGGTCAGCGCAACGACCTCGAAGCAGGGATGGCCAAGTACCTGGCCAGCGAGTACTGCAAAGAGGTCGTCGAGGACTCGTTCCGCATCCACGGTGGCTACGGCTACTCCAAGGAGTACGAGATCGAGCGGCTCTACCGCGAGGCTCCGATGCTGATGATCGGTGAGGGCACAGCGGACATCCAGCGCATGATCATCGGACGACGACTCCTGGAGGAGTACAAGCTGCGCGGCTGACGATCACCGTCGGGAAATGTGCCGACCTGACGCTACGGTGGGTTCATGGCCAATATTCGTGGCACGGACCTGAGTGCGATCACGGACCGACCGGTCCTTGTGTCGTATGACAGCTACGCCGATGCGCAGGCTGCGGTCGACACGCTCAGCGACAACAAGTTCCCGGTGCAGCACGTCGCGATCGTGGGAGTTGACCTCCGCCTCGTCGAGGCTGTCCTCGGCCGGATGTCATGGGGCCGCGCCGCACTGAGTGGCATGGCGACGTTCGCCTGGTTCGGCGTGCTTGTGGGCCTGTTCGTGAGCTTCTTCGGCGGCGAGGAGTCGTCCGTCCTGCAGCTGGTCCTCATCGGGATCCTGCTGGGTGCGGCATTCGGGATCGTGTTCGGCATGGTCTCCTACGCGTTCACCGGCGGTAAGCGCGACTTCGTGTCCCGGCAGGCGTTGCAGGCCACCAGGTATGACGTCCATTGCGACAGCGAGGTCATGGCCCAGGCGCGTCAGGTTCTCGGGATCGGCCCCGCATGGCCGCCCGTCGTGCCACCCAGTGGCCCGCAACAAGACCCGGGGTCGGACACCGGACCCGACGAGAAATCGTGACTGTCCCCGCCTGCCCCCGTTGCGGCGCACCGCTGCTTGCCCCCACTGTCATGCATGAGCGCTACGAGTGCCCGCGGCACGGGTCGGTCGGACCCCTGCACCCGCCGTTGCTGCCCGGCCCCGAGGCGCTCACCTCATTGGCCGCCGACTCCGACGTGCCGTTCTGGCTGCCCTGGCCCCTGCCTGCCTCGTGGTTGTTCGCGGGGCTCCAGTTGGTCGGTGGCGGGCGGCAACCGATCGACGCCGTGACACTGGGATTCACGGGTCACGGGATGTCGGAGGGTCCTTCGGACCTGGTGATCGTGGCCGAGAAGCCAGGGACGGGGCTGGGTGCGCGCTGGGCGGGGGCACTCGAACCGGACCCGGACCTGACCACGACCCGACCCTCGACCACCAA
>CAZCRC010000156.1:0-5705 GCA_964500995.1 uncultured Actinomycetes bacterium | reverse complement strand
CTAGCACGCCGCCCTCTCAAGGCGGTAGCGCGGGTTCGAATCCCGTCGGGGCTACCACGCGAAGACCCCTGGTTCTGCCAGGGGTCTTCGCATGTCCGGGATCACACTCGCTGGCGTTCGACCAACTGCCGAAACGGCCCCTCCTCGGCCACCAGATCCTGAAACGTCCCCTGTTGGACAACTCGACCCTGATCGAGCACCACCACCTGATCGGCGCGTTCGATGGTGGACAGCCGATGGGCGACGACTAGTCGCGTGCAGTCGAGGTTGTCCAGGCTTGCCACCACCGCGGCCTGACTGGCGTTGTCCAACGCGGACGTGGCTTCGTCGAGGATCAGGACCCGGGGGCGCCCGGCCAGTGCCCGGGCCAGGAGCACCCGTTGCCGCTGCCCACCGGAGATCGTGCTCGCACCGTCGACCACGACGGTGGACAGTCCCATGGGCATGGCTCGGACGTCCTCGGCCACCGCTGCCATGGCCAGCGCCGACCACACCTCGGCGGTGGACAGTCCGCGGCCCAGATCTACGTTGTCGCGGATGGTTCCCGGCAGTAGTTGCGAGGACTGCATGACGGTTCCGATCTGACGTCGGATCGCCGCGCGGTCCATGCCGGACAGGTCGCGACCATCGAACGACACGACGCCCGACACCGGATCCGCCAAGCCGAGCAGCAGACGTATCAGCGTGCTCTTGCCGCACCCGGAGGGGCCGACGATGGCGACGTGTGAACCGGGCGACACCGACAGGTTGAGGCCGTCCAGCACCAGGGGCATGTCATCGCGGTAGCGGAACACGATGTCGCGCAGGTCGATGGCCCCCGCCAGTTGCGCGACCTCCTGCCCGATCCCGGACTCCGGCTCGTTGCTCATGACCGCCTCGGCGCGCTCCAGCACCGCCCGTGCCGCGAGCAGTCCGCCCATGGCGGTGATGGCGGCACCCAGCGCCGACGTCGCTGCCGTGAGCGCGGTCTGAGCGGTCACCAGTTCGCCGACATCAGCACCGATGACAGCAGTGATGACGAAGATCAGGGCCAGCCCCAGCGTTGGCCACAGGACCCCCATCATCTGCTGAACGACCGCCAATCGACGTTGGCGTACCTCTTGGCCTGTCGTCGTGGCCTGGACGTTGGCCCACCGTGCAAAGGCACGCCCGGTGGCTCCGGACACCCGCAACTCGTTGACGCCACGGACCATCTCGAGGACCACCGACTGGCTGTCCGCGCTGGCGTCGACAGCTTCTTGGGTGAGTCGGGCGGACCGCTTGATCAGGGCGTAGTCCACCAGGCCGCGCACGATCAGGAACCCCACCAGACCGAACGCCAACGCCCGGTCGACGGCGAACACGCCAATCACTGCCCCGGCCACCAGTGCGACGTCGAGCAGCGCTGCGATGGTGGTGTCCGGCGTGAGCATCGAGGCGCGGTCCACCGCGTTGGCATCGGTCATTCGTGACGCCACGGTGCTGCGGTCATGCCACGTCATGGGCAGCCGCAGCATGCGGTCCCAGACCGCAGCAGCGGTGATCGCCACTGCCCGGCCCCGGATCCGCAGCAGCGCGAACGCGCGCACCGCCCCCAACAGCAGATTCCCGGCAGCCAGCGCGACCAGGGCGCATCCGACGACAGCCAGGGTCGAGGTCGTCTGGCTGCTGACCGCCTGCGTGAGCGAACCGGTCACGATCGGGATCACGGCCGCCAACAGGCCGAGCGCCGCCGTCAGGGCCACGACCAAGCCCATGCTGTGCCGACTTCCCCGAACTCCGATCTGCAGTAGGTCGCCCAGCCCCGCAGGTCGGGTGGGGTCCAACAACGGTTCCAGGACCGCGGCTCGGTGCTTCAGTCGGCCGGCCACGCTGTTGTCCACCACGGCGCCGAGGCCATCAGTGGGGTCCCACAACCGATAGTGGCCTCGACGCCACAGGGCGGCGGTGACCTGCTCGGGGTCTTCCCGGGTCCACACCATCAGTGGGGGCCCCTCCTGGCGCCACCACTCCCGCGGCAACTCGACCCGCCTCAGCGAGGCTTCGGCAGCTGCGGCCAGTGCGGTGATGGGGTCGCGTCCGGTGACCTCGGCATCAGTCACGGCGCGTCGCAGTCGCAGGGGGTCTGGATGCATCCCCACCTGTCGGGCGAGCATGTCCACGACGGCAGCGTCACGCGCGAGGTCCGCCGAGGCCGCGGACAGGGCCCGGTCACCCGGAACCGCCGCCACCAGACTCAGGATCGCGTCGTCGATGACGTGCTGCTCGTGTTGTTCCTGCAGCGAGATGGCAGCTGCCGCGAGCCTGGCCCGTGAGTCGGACTGCGTGAGGGCAGCGGACACCTCGGCCATCATCTCGTGCTCGGCCACCGCCTCGCTGGGCTCGATCCTGATCACGGTGTCTGGGGTTCCGGTGATGAGCAGGTGCGCGTCCGGATGAGCGACCCCGGCGACGCTCTGGCCCACGTCGAGTTGCCGTAGGGGGATGCGCCGGTGGGCGCCGTGCTCGGGGATGACGAACACGAAGACCGTGCCGGTACTGACTCGTACTGCTTCGCCGCCGTGGAGTGTCATCGTGTCCGTGGCGTTCAGTTTGCGTTCGCCGAACTGCGTCGTCATGACGTCACCAACTCGTGGTAGCGCCCGCCCCTGGCCAGCAGTTCCGAATGGGTGCCTCGTTCCACCGCCACACCGTCATGCAGCACCACGATCTCGTCGGCGTCGCGCACGGTGGACAGTCGATGGGCCACGATCAGGCACGAGGCTCCCCGGCGCCGGATCGCCGTGTCGATGTGCGCCTCGGTGGCTGCGTCCAGCGCGGACGTCGCCTCGTCCAAGATGAGTATCGCGGGGTCGCGCACCAGCGCGCGTGCGATCTCGAGGCGCTGTCGTTGCCCGCCGGACAGATCCTCGCCGCCTTCGCGCAGGGTCGCATCGTACGAGCCGGGGCGGCGGGCGATGTCGTCGTGCAGCGCAGCGTCCATGGCGGCGCGGATGATGTCGGCTTCGCCGATCGTGGGATCCCAGAGCGTGATGTTGTCCCGGACGGACCCCGCGAACACCACTGGGTCCTGGTCGACCAAAGCGATTTCTCGGGTCAGGACCCGGTCGGGCCACCACCGTCGCGGGTGACCGTCGATCAGGATCTCTCCGGACCACGGGTCGTACAGTCCGGCCAGCAGGCGGGCGACGGTGGACTTACCGCAGCCACTGGCCCCGACCAGAGCGATGCGCGAACCGGGTTCGATCGCCAGGGTCAGGTCCCGCAAGAGTGGCGGTCGGCGGTTGTCATAGCCGAAGGTCACGTCCGTCATGGTGATGTGGCCGGACAGCACCGCCGGCTTTGGTGGCTGCGGTTCGGTGAGCTCGGTGGTGGGGACTGCCGTGCTCAAGATGTCGTCGATCTGGTCCAGTTCCCCCGCAAGCGTCTCGGCCTGCTGCAGTTGACCCACCACACTCGCAGCCGGACTCAACGCGAGGCCGAGCAGCGTCAGGACGGCGACGAATCCGCCGAGGGTGAGACTTCCGTTCGTCACCCCGATCAGCCCGACGATCGTCACTGCGGCGTTTCCGACAGTGACGACGAACATCGGGATCAGTCCGGGGATGACCGTCTGCTCGCCCATCTGCTGCGAGGCGGCCAGGAACCTGTTGTGAGCGGAGTTCCACCGGGAGGTGGCGTGGTCCTCGGCTCCCGCGGCCTTGACGACCGATATCTGGCTCAGAGTGCCGACCGTCGCCGTGGCCACATCCACCTGTTCGCGGATCATGCGCATCGCCAGGACCTTGCGGCGCCGCGAGGCCACCAGCAAAGCGGTGATGACCGCGATCAAGGCGATGAGCGCAACGACGCCCGCGGGGGGGTAGGTGAGCAGGAGAAGCAGGATCGCGGTGGTACTGCTGAGGACCCCGACGATCAGGGTGGAGAAGAGACCCGAGACAGTTGCCGCCACGTTTCCGGGTTGCACGGCCCGTTGGGCCATCGCGGCGGACCCACGCACCGCGTGGAACTGGGCCGGTAGTTGCAGCAGGCGGGCCACCATACGGGACTGCAGGACGATCGAGATCTTCGTCGCCAACCTCATACCCAGGGTGCCCTGCATGCCGACCAGTGCGGCTTGGAGTGCGGCCGCGAACGCCATGGCGGCGACCAATGTCATGACCTGTACCTGTGGCCCCCCGCTGAGCCAGTCGACGAACAGGCGGGCCAGCCCCGGCACCAGTAGTTGGGGGACGATCAGCAGGATGCCGAGAAGTCCGATCAGGACCACGCCATCCCGAGAGCCCACCAGGTACTGACTCAGGCGACGCATCAGTCGCGGGGGACTACCGCCGCGTTGGAAGTCGGGACCTGGGGTCAGGAACAACGCGACCCCCGTGAACGAGGAGTTGAACTCCTCGTCCGACACCGTCCGACGTCCCACTGCGGGGTCGTTCAGAAACCAACCGTCGGGCGACCAACCCTCCACCACCAGGAAGTGTTCGAAGCGCCAGAACACGATGGCGGGCATCGGGTGGCGCTTCAGGTCCTCGGGTTCGCAGCGCCGGGCGGACACCTGCAGGCCGTATGACACGGCGGCGTCCTTGATGGAGCGGGCATTGCTGCCATCCCGCGATATCCCGCAGGCGTCGCGCAGATCGGCGAGGTCCACCCAGCGACCGTGCACAGCGAGCACGATTCCCAGGGCCGCCGCACCACACTCGGTGGCCTCCATCTGCAGGCGCACCGGCGTTCGCACGCGAAGGCGTCGAGGGGGCACCTTCGTCTCACTGCTCACGACATTCCCAGCAGTTGCTGCAGCAACGTCCGCTGACTGACGAGCACGGTGGCGTCGATCTCATAGCCCCGGGGCGCCGCCTCGTCGAGGTCCAAGGCGATGACAACGCGCGGCCCTGCGGGTGGTTCCAGTAGGCCGAGTCCCTCCTGTACCCGAGCCGCGGACATCGAGTCGCTGCGATCCCCCGTCACCACGCCGGTCACCTCTGGGCCGCCACGCACCGCGACCTTGACCGGCATCCCCGCCTGGACTTTGCCTGCCTCGTCCGGGTCGACGATGATCAGCGCAGACCGACCGTCGTCGACGCCATTGGAGATCTCGGCCAACCAGGAACCGACGTCCACCGGATCACCGGGTCGCGGCAGGTAGCCCAGCAGGATCCCGTTGCGCTGCACCCGCTGTTTGATGACCTCGTCACCAGCGATGATCTCGGCCACGACCTGACCTGCCTTGACGGTCGATCCGGGTCGCACCTGCAGGCGCCCGAACTGACCTGCGGCGGTAGCCGTCACCAAGGTGACTCCCTGATTGCCGGTCACCCGGCCCGCCCCCGAGACAGTCACGTCGCGTGGCGTCACAGCAGCGTAGGCGAGGGTTCCCGCCACCAGCAGGGCAGCCGCGACAACGAGTAGCCACACGCGAAGCGAGGTCACCGGCAGGAGTTCGTGGAGTTGCTCACTGGTCTGCAGCGAGTCCGTAGCTTCGCGGCGATAGGTGGGGAGGTCAGCCGACGCGGGGGCGGCGGGCGCGTCGTGCTGCGCGAGGACGTCGGTCATATCGGTGCATCCGTCCGGGTAGCGGTGCAAGGCCACCGTAGCGCGCACCGAGCGCGATTACAGAAGGTATGCAGTGAGATCCGTATCGTCAGTAATCGTCATCAGATGAGCTGCGATCCCCGCCAGACCCGTCATGAGTCCGGGGCTGATCGTGTCATCCGAGTCGGGAGCGT
>CAZCRC010000155.1:0-5765 GCA_964500995.1 uncultured Actinomycetes bacterium | reverse complement strand
GAGCTGCTGGGCGTCAGCCGCGGCACAGTGACCAGCGCGGTCGCATCAGGACGACTCCTGCGACTCGAGTCGGGCCTGTTCGCTCACCCCGCCGCCGACCCCACGGACCTTCACTTCCGTCGCCGTCGCGCGCTGGCCTGGGCCGGTCCCCTCGTTCTGCTCTCCCACGAAGCCGCTGCGACCGTCTGGGACGTCAGTAGCCGCGAGGATCCGACCAGGATCCCCGTCAGCGTCCCGCACGGCCGGCGCATCAGGCCCTTACCCGGCGTCGAGGTTCACCAATGGGCCGGCTGGATCCACAGCACTCGGTCAGGTTGGCCCGTGACCACCATCAAGCAGACATTGGTGGGGCTCGCCACTCGCCCTGGCCCACACACGTTCCGATTCGCGGCACTCGCAGCCACCAACTCCGGCGTCATCAGTAAGGCGGAGTTCTCGGATGCCACGGGTGTTCCCTCCAACGTGCGGGGGCGATGGAACGAGGTGGTGGCCGAAGTTCGCGCTGGTGCGGAGTCAGGCGGAGAAGGCCTGTACTGGCGCCTGATTCACGAGTCGCCGCTCCCCGATCCCACATTGAACGTCCCCATCCGGTGCGACGGTGCCCACTACCGACTGGACGCCAGCTGGCCCGACTTGCAGCTGGCTGCCGAGATCGACGGCCGAGAACACCACGCCCACGAGTTGGCGTTCACCAGCGACCGCATCCGGCAGAACCGCCTGCATGCCCACGGACTGCTGGTGATCCGGTTCACGGTGGCCCAAGTGCTCAACGAACCGGGCGCAGTCCTTCGGCTCACCGACGAGTGCCTGCGGATCCGTGCGCAGCAACTGCACCGGCCGGTGACGTGGCGCGCACCGTACTGAGCCAGGCTGTGGCGGTGCGTATTTGCTCATGATCTTGCACTCCAGTCACAAGCTGAGCGAGCCCCCGTCGCGATTTCCTTGATCATGAGCAAATACGCACGACCAGTGGTCACGAATGCGCGGGCTCACGCTCGCGGCCCCAGTCGGGGGCCTCGTCGAGCACCCCACCGCCGGGATCGTCCGCGTGTTCAGGGATGCCGTCGCTGCGCACCGGATCGTGGGCCGGCCACAGGATGTCGCGCACGACGATGCCGCACAGCACGGCGGTGGCGATCACGTGCACCATGATTGCGGCGGCGTACCACTGCTCGGACAGCCCCTTGTTGCCGTCCGTCAGGCCCACCAGGTACCACCACACCCCCGCGAAGTAGACCGCCTCGGCCAGCTGCCACCAGATGATGTCGCGCCACCGCGGGCGCGCCAGGATCGCCAGCGGCACCAGCCACAGCACGAACTGCGGCGAGTACACCTTGTTCGTCAGCAGGAACGCCGCCACGACCAGGAAGCTCACCTGCGCCAGCCGGGGACGCCTGGGCGCGAACAGGATCAGCCCGCCCAGCGCCACGCACAACAGCAGGAAGACCAGCGTGCCCACCAAGTTCACCGACTCGGCCGGCACCCCATACCCCGCGGTCTGCAGGGCCAGCCAGAACGACCCGAAGTCCTGCCCCCGCTCCGCAGAGAACGTGAAGAAGTACTTCCAGCCCTCGAACCCGGTCAGCATGATCGGCACGTTCACCATCAGCCACGCCCCGACTGCCCCGCCCACTGTCAGCCAGAACGCCTTGAGGCGTCGCGCCCGCAGGCACAGCAGGAACAGCGGCCCCAGCAGCAGCAGCGGGTAGAACTTCGCCGCGACTGCGAGACCCAAGGCGATTCCCGCCCATCCGGGCAGGCGGCGGGACCACGCCAGCAGTGCGAGCGCGGTGAACATCACCGCCGGCCAGTCCCAGTTGACGAAAGACGCCAACAGAACCGCGGGCGACGCAGCCAACAGCAGCCCGTCCCACGGCCGACGGCGGACGTACCCCGACGTCGCCCACAACGCCACCAAGAAGCATGCGTAGAACGCGACCGCATTCACGACATAGAACGTCAGCGCATCCGCCTGCCCACCCGTGACAACCTTCGTCACCCCACCGAGGGCGAACACCAACACGCCGATCAGGACCGGGTACTCCCACGGCTGCCCGGTCGCCGGCCACTCCAGATACGGCACGTATCCGTCGGCCAACCCGCGCAACGAGTACAGGACCGGCAGGTCCGAGTAGCACATCGCCTCGTAGCGGTCCGGGTCGATCCACCCGTTGCTCATGCAGGGCCAGGTACGCAGGAACCCCAACCAGAACGTGACGGTTCCGACTACCAGGATGATGCGCAGCGGGGTCCACCAGCCACCGGGCGCCCGATGATCGCCCGCCGGGCCACCGAGCACTTCGGAGCCCGCCAGGATGGCGGGGTCGCTGAGTGTGGGGGGCAGGGGCCCGGTGCTCGGCGCGGGCAAGCCGGTCGCCTCGATCACGTTCGGAGCAGTGTCGGTGTCCCGTTCCCTCGCCACCCGCGCACTCTACGCGGAAGCAGCCGAATCGCGGGGGGCACCCGGACACGACTGCGCCCCCGGCCGTGATCGGACCGGGGGCGCAGTGGAGAGAATCAGATGATCTCTTTGGCCTTCTCGGCAGCTCCGTCGATCGCGCCGTGCGTCTGCTCGGGCGCAACCTTCTTGGCCGCCTCGGCCGCGGTGTCGATGTGACCGTCAATGGCGGCGTCGCCACCGACGGCGTCCTTGGCCTTGTTCACGATGTCGTCGAGTCCACCCATGTGCTTCTCCCTGCTGTTCGCCCCCGTCAATTGGGGTGCCCACCGGCGGTGGACTGCGCGGCCAGCATGGCGGGACCAGCCCCACGTGGCAGGGTGGCGTCACCCGTTCGGCGGTACGACGCCGCCGCGGAGTCTCAGGTGCAGACCCGGTCTCGACCGGCCGCCTTGGCCCGGTACATCGCCGCGTCCGCGCGGTTGATAAGTGCGTAGGCACTCTCGTCGGGCTCGTACACTGCGACGCCGATGCTGGCAGTGACTGACATCTGCTCCCCCGCGAGCGCCACATCCGCACGAACCCGTTCGGCAATCCCCTCCGCAGCAGTCAGGTCCGCACCCGGAAGTACGGCCAGGAACTCCTCCCCACCGAACCGACCCACGGAGTCCTCGCGGCGCAGGGACTCCGAGATCTGGCCGGCGACGGTCAACAGCAGCGCGTCGCCACCAGCATGGCCGAAACGGTCGTTCACCTGCTTGAAGTGGTCGAGGTCGATGACCAGGAACGCCAACGAGGTGTCGTTGCGCCGCGCCGCCGACACGGCCTGCTCGGCCAGTTGCACAATTCCGCGCCGGTTCGCCAGCCCCGTCAGGTCGTCGGTGACCGCGATCGCGGACAGGCGGACGTTCAGCCGTTCGGCGTCGATCCGGCGTGATTCCCGGGCGGTGACGTCGATGAAGGTGACCACCACCTCGAGGAGTTCGCTGTGATCGTCGAAGCGGGGTAAGGCGCTGACTTCGACGATGACGTCCGGCGCCAGGGGAGGTCGGACCACCACGATCTGGTCGGTCACCGGTTCCCCGGTTGCCAGCACACGCACCACCGGGAACTGATCGATCGGCAGGGGGGACATGTCCTCGTCGAAGAAGTCCCACGCCGGATCCGTCGCCAACCGCCCGTGAAGATCGTGGATTCCCAGCAGTTCCTTGGCCCGCTCGTTCGCCTCGATGATGGCCGTGTCGGGTGCATGGATGACCACGCCGGCAGAGAGGGCGGCGAGGACTGTCTCGTATCGAGTCGCGCCCATCACCGTTCCCTCCGTACGACCCCAATCTAGGCGGGGCGACTCCCGCTGTGGGGCCGGTTCCTGATCATCGAGCGCGCTGGCGCGGGCGGCGGGTCGGCTCCTGCTGGGGCAGAACGGCAGGCTGCTCGGCGCGGGGGTCAGGTAGTTCTGGGTCCGTCGGCTGTTGCCGCGGCTGCGGATCCTCGGCCAACGGCTGCGAGGGCTCCGGCGTGGCCGAGGTCGAGGAACTCGGGGACGGCTCGTCCGTGGCAGACGGCGACGCACTGGGTTCGCTGGACGGGGACTCCGTGTAGGTGTCGTACGGGTCCGTGCTGGTCTGACCCGGCGGGACATCGCTGCCGGGGGCCACGAAGTACTCCACGGGCTCATCGGCCAGGGCCGCCGACATGAATTCCGCCCAGATCGCCGTGGGGAACGAGCCGCCGGTGATGTCGTACACCCCGCCGGTTCCGTTCAGGCTGATCGGGTTGCCCTTCTTGTTCTCCTTGGCCAGCATGACGGCCGCGGACAACTGCGGGGTGTAGCCGACGAACCACGCGGACATGTTGTCGTCCGTGGTGCCCGTCTTGCCGGCGGCAGGGCGACCGGTCCACGAGGCCCGCGTCGCGGTGCCGTTGTTCACCACGGTCTGCAGCGCGTAGTTGACGTTGTCCATGACGTCCTCGTCGAAGACGCGGGTGGCACTGTCGTCGGATCGGTAGGCGACCTCGCCGGTGTTGCGGGTGACCTCTTTGAGGATCGTCGGCTCGGCGTACATGCCGCGCGCTGCGAACGTCGCGAACGAGTTCGCCATGTCGATCGGCCGCGGTGACGGGGACCCGAGCACGAACGTCAGGTTGTCCTCGATGCCCGGAGTGTCGGCCGGCAGGCCCAACTTCTCGGCGGTCGCGATGGTCTTGTCGACGCCGACCTCACTCTCCAACTGCACGTACGCGGTGTTGACCGAGTTCGTGGTGGCGGTGAGCAGGCTCACCGGACCGAACGACGAGTTGCCGAAGTTCTGCAGGGTGTAGCCCTCGATCGTGGCGGGCGACGACCCGTTCAGGACCGTGTCGAGGCTGTACCCCTCGTCGAGCGCTGCCGCGAGGCCGAACGCCTTGAACGTCGAGCCGCCCTGGGCGCGGCCCGGGGGGGCAGTGTTCAGCTGGGTCTTCAGGTAGTTCTCGCCGCCGTACATGGCTGCGATCCGGCGGGTCTCCGGCTCGACGGCGATCAGACCGACGCGCAGTCCTTCGGTGTTGTAGGTGGGGCCGGCGTTCTCGACGGCTGCCACAGCGGCGTCCTGGGCCTGCTGCTTGATCGTCGTGGTGATCGTCAGACCACCGCCGTCGATCTCGGCCTCGCTCCAGCCCTTGGCCACGAGTTCGTCCTTGACGGTCTCGAGGATGTAGCCGGCCTGACCGGCGAGCTGGTTGCCCTTCTCCTGCTTCTTGAACTTGGGGAACGTCATGTCGGCGCGCTCGGCGGGGGTGAGCCATTCCTTCTCGACCATGCCGTCGAGGACGTAGTTCCAGCGCTCCATGAGCCGTTCCTCGAACAGCTCCGGCTCGTAGTTGCCGGGCGACTGGATCACGGCTGCCAGGGCGGCACCCTCGGAGGGCGTCATCTCGTTGACGGGCTTGCCGAAGTAGACCTCGGACGCAGCTTCGATGCCGTACGCACCACGGCCGAAGTAGATGGTGTTCAAGTAGTTGGACAGGATCTCGTCCTTGGACTCGATCGTCTCGAGCTTGACCGCGAGCACCAGTTCGTTGGCCTTACGCAGGATGTTCTGGTCCTGGGTCAGGTAGGCGTTCTTGACGTACTGCTGGGTGATCGTGGAGCCACCCTGGGTGCTGCCCCCGGTGACGTTGTTCCACAGCGCGCGGCTGATGCCTTCGGGCGAGAACCCGCCGTGGTCGTAGAAGGAGCGGTCCTCAGCAGCCAGCACCGCGTGCTGGACATCGAGGGGGACCTCTTCGAGCGGGACGCTCGTGCGGCGCACGTCGCCGATACGACCGACCTCGGTCTTGCCGTCGGCGTACATGACTTTGGTGGTCTCGGCGATCGCGACATCGT
>CAZCRC010000154.1:3589-5784 GCA_964500995.1 uncultured Actinomycetes bacterium | reverse complement strand
CGAACATGGACGGCGGCTCGACGTGCTCCTCCTCGGTGCCCTGGACCATCAGCGCGGTGCGCTGCACCAGACTCATGACCTCGGGTTGGGTCATCTCCTTGACGGCGTTCAGGATGGTCACGACGTTGTCGCCCAGTGCGGCCACATCGTCCTCGCTGAACTCGGTCACGACGCGGTCGGCGATCAGGCCGCCCTGCCGGGCGAACGCGAAGTAGCCCTTCTCCTCGGCAACCGCGAGCACCTCGGTCAGCTTGGCCATGCCGGCACCGCTGATCGAGTTCACCTCGTGCCCGAGCTCCGAGACACTGCCGACCTGGGCGAGCAAGCCCTCCAACTGCGGGATGCTGCGGGCAAACGTCCGGGCCAGGCGGGCTGCGTCGTCGACGGTGACCTCGTCACTGAGGTCTTCGAGTTCGCGGGTGGCTACATCCATGGCGCCGCGGGTGACCGGCACCAACGTGTCGCTCAGCTCGGACCACTTCTCGCGGGACTCCCGCTGGAGTCGCAGTTCCTCGGCTATGGCGGCCACCTGTTCGGTGAGTACGTCCAAGCGCGCGGCCAGATCGGCCTCGACGGGGATCGGTTCGGCGGACATCACAGGTCCTCCGTGTTCTTCCCGGCCATCGACATCAGCGCCGGCAGCGGTAGTTCCTTACCGGGGAGCAGGATGTTCCAGTACATCCAGCGGAACATCACCTTGCCCCAGTGGTTCATCTCGGTCTCTTTGAGCAGCGAGAACGGACCGATACCCGGCAGCGGGTACTTGCCCGGCAGTGGTTGGGTCTCGTAGTTGAAGTCGATCAACAGGCCCTTGCCGTGGCCGGTCTCGATGAAGCAGTTCGCGTGCCCGTCGAAGAACTCGGTCATGTTGAGCCCCTGGATGTGGCGCATGAAGTTGGCCGGGAACAAGTCCATCGAGAAGTGCGCCACCGACCCGGCCTTGGAGGCCGGGATGTCCGAGGCATCCCCGACGACGAAGATGTTGTCGTGGGCCTTGGACAGTAGCGTCTGCGGGTCGACAGGGACGTAGTTCAGGTCGTCGCCCAAGTCGGAGCGGGCGATGTAGTCCGCGCCCATGTTGACCGGGATGGTGACGAGCAGATCGAACGGGATTTCCCGCTCGTCGTACGACACGATCTTCTTAGCGTCCGGATCGACGGACTCGATCATGAAGTCCGGCTCCAGGTGCACGTTGCGCTTGTCGAGCATGTCACCGAGGTACTTGGACGCCACCGGCTTTGTGAACGCACCCTCGAGCGGTGTCACGTAGGTGATGTCGACCTTGTCGCGCAGCCCCTGTTCGGTGAAGTAGGCGTCGGCCAGGAACGTGAACTCCAGCGGCGCGACCGGGCACTTGATCGGCATCTCCGTTATGTGCACGACCAGCTTGCCGCCCTCCCAGGTGCGGATCTTCTCGGCCAACGCGGTGGCGCCCTCGAACGTATAGAACTCGTGCACGCTCTTGCGGAACTCGTCGCCGTCCATGCCCGGGGTCTCTTCGGGCCGCGGGGTGGTCCCGGTCGCGATGATCAGGTAGTCGTACAGCAGTTCGGTCCCGTCGGCCAGCAGGACCTTGTTCTCGTCGGGCAGAACCTTGTCGATCTCGCCCTCAACGAGATCAACGCCGCTGGGGATGAACCGCGCAGTGGGCTTGATGACCTCTTCTGGGCGATAGGTGCCGAACGGGATGAACAGGTATCCGGGCTGGTAGTAGTGGACGTCGCGCTGATCGACGATGGTGATGTTCCATTCGTCGCGCGTCAGCAGCGGGCGCAACTTGTTGACGGCCATGGTGCCGGCGGTTCCGGCGCCGAGGACGAGCAGCCTCTTCATAGTGATTTCTCCTTGTCGTGAGCGGCGTCGCCCGTGGTGGCGGTCCGTGAGATCACCGCAGCGATGCGGGGCAGCGCCCGCAGGACGCGGGTGCGATCGTCGGCGGACAGTGCATACAGGTCGGGGTCGGTGCTGTCGGCGGGACGGACTCCCCCGGCGAGCACCATGCCGGCGAGTTCTCGGCCGGAGCGGATGAAGACGCGAGCGCACTCGAAGCCTGCTTCGCCGAGTTGGAACTCGGTCTCGAACAGGGAGTCCTGGGCCAGTCGGTGCCACTCGTCGATGCACATCGCGAGGACCTCGGGGTCGTCGCTGCGCTGCACGAACCACGGGCAGGGATTGGCGATCGGCGTCAGTGGCTG
>CAZCRC010000154.1:2236-3489 GCA_964500995.1 uncultured Actinomycetes bacterium | reverse complement strand
TGCTTGCCGACCCGGATCGCGGGCAGCCGCTGAGTCTCGGCCATGCGGTAGACCGTGGACCGGTCGATGTGCAGAATCTCCTGAACTTGTCGCGCTGTCAGCAGGGTCCGCACCAACTCGTCTTCCCTCTGCATACTTTGCAGCGTATGCAGCGCATGCGACAGTCAGTAGGGCCAAAGGTCCCTGATCCGCGGGACGCGGTTGAACACGCCCACCGCGTCGAGGAGCCGTCGCCGGTTCCGTCTAGCCTTTCGGAGGGACTTGGAGGGTCATGGAGCACCTGGGAGCAACGGACGCAACGAAGTCGATCGCCGACGCGATCGCAGAGTCGGCCGACGCGCCCTTTGTGCCCGTCACGTACGACAGCTGCGATCACGTGACGGGGCCGTTCTTCCACGGGACCAAGACGGCGTTCACCGCCGGCGAACTCCTCGTGCCCGGCAGTGGCTCGAACTATCACGACGGCCGCATCGCCAACCACGTCTACTTCTCGGCTCTCCTCGAACCCGCCGTCTGGGCAGCCGAGCTCGCGGTCGCGCTCGCGGACAGCGCAGCGCCAGGACGGATCTACGTCGTCGATCCCTCAGGGCCCTTTGAGGACGACCCCAACGTGACGAACAAGCGGTTCCCCGGCAACGTCACCCGGTCCTACCGCACCCGCCATCCCGTGCGCGTCGTCCGCGAGGTCGAGGGGTGGGACGGTCATCCCCCGGAGGTGTTGCAGGGAATGCTCGACAATCTCGCCCGACTGCGGGAACAAGGCCTGGACGTGATCGAGGACTGAGCCTCAATCTCAGCCGCCGAGGTGCTTCTGCAGTCCGGACGTCGCGCCCTTGAGGGTGTCGCCGATGACCTTCTTCTGCACGAAGCCCGGCAGCGGCAGGGACGAGTCGACGGTGAGGGTGACCGTGGCCTCGGTCTTGCCGCCCTTGTCGACGAGTGCCCACGAGCCGGTCTGCGCCTTCTGCGCCTTGCTCGGCGCGACGAGTGACCACGACATGCCGGTGTCGGAGTGCTCGTAGGCCAACTCGAAGGAGTCCTTGGCGACCTTGACGTCGTTGACCAGGGCGGCCTTTGTCGGGCGGCCCTCGTCGTCAGTCTCGAGGACCTCGGAGGAGATCGTTCCCGGCCACCAGTCCTTCTGGCCCGCGACGTCGCGGACGGTCGCGAGGACCTGATCGAGAGGGGCGTTGATGGTGACGGTCTTGGATGCAGTGACGCTCATGATCACAACCTACGCCCGACCGAACGCT
>CAZCRC010000154.1:0-2136 GCA_964500995.1 uncultured Actinomycetes bacterium | reverse complement strand
GACCAGCTACCGGAGGAGCGCGACGTGAGCAGACCGTCCCACATCTCTGTCGGGCCGGACGAGCAGCCCGGTGACGTGGTCCGCGACAGCGCAGGCCAGGTCGTTGACGACGACTACGTGGCGCGCGCCGTGGCCGCGCTACATCGACGGCGCCCCGGACGGCCGTCCCTGGATCAGCATGACTCGCCGACCCTACGGTTCCGGGTGCCAGCGGCGGTGAAGGCAGCGGTCGCAAGCGCCGCCGCCGCCGAAGGGGTCAACCAGTCCGAGTGGCTGCGCAGCGTCGTCGAGGACGCGTTGTCTGCTCGAGCATGACGGCGGACCTCACGCGATGCTGATGGCGACCTTGCCGCGCACCTCGCCGGCGGCCAGGCGGCGCATGGCGTCGGGGGCGTCCGCCAGGGGCACGAGGCTATCGACCGAGGGGTGCAACTCCTCGGCGGTCACCATGTCGGCCAGGACCTGCAAGTCCGGAGCATTCTCCGACGACACGAACATGGTCAGGCGCTGTCGGACGAACGGCGACAGGAGCATGGCGCGGAACCCGCGTCCGATTCCGCCAGTCCACTTGCCCCCGGTCTCGCTGCCGACGATGACCAGGGTGCCCGTGGCGTTCAACGCGCGGCGCAGGGCCGACAGGCGACGGTGTCCGCCGATGTCGATGATCAGGTCGTAACGAATGGCGCCGTCGACCGGATCCGCTGTGCGGTAGTCGAGGACGTGATCAGCTCCCAGCGAGCGGACGAGCTCGGCTTTGTCGGCGCTGCAGACCCCGGTCACCTCAGCGCCGAGCGCCTTGGCGATCTGAACGGCGTAGGAGCCGACCCCGCCCGAGGCACCCAGGATGAGCACGCGCTGTCCGGCCTGCAGCCGACCCGCGTCACGCAGGGACTGCAGCGCGGTCAAGCCGGAGATGCCGAGCACGGCCGCCTCGGGATCGGTCAGGAAGTCGGGAGCGACGACGAGTTTGTCCGCCAGGGCGAGCGCGTAGGGCGCGAAGGAACCGCGGGCGATTCCGAAGACGCGGTCACCGACGGCCACGCGTGTCACGTCCGGGCCGACCGCCACCACCGTGCCGGCGACGTCCAGACCGGGCACCAGGTTGCGGGGGCGCCGCCACCCGATCGCCACCCGGGCGATGCGGGGTTCGCCGGTCATCAGGTGCCACGTGCCGCGGTCGAGTCCGGCAGCCGCGACCTGCAGCAGCACTTCACCAGCGCCGGGCGCCGGTGGAACCGGGATCTCGTCGACCCGCAGCACGTCGGTACCGAACTCGCGTTGGGTGACCGCGCGCATGGTTGTGGGGAGTGCCTGGGTGGCGCTGGTGCTCATGTCTCTCCTGGCCTTACGGTGTAAGTGGCTGCTCCGAGAGTAACCATACGCTGTAAGGTGAGTCAAGACCAGGGAGGTGACCCGTATGGCAACAGCGAAGCGTCAGCCGCTGACGCGACAGCGCGCACTCGATGCGGCGGTGTCCCTGGCCGATGCCGAGGGAATCAGTGCGGTCACCATGCGTCGGCTGGCCCAAGCGCTGGGCGTCGAGGCGATGTCGCTGTATCACCACGTCTCCGGCAAGGACGACATCCTCGACGGCATGGTCGACGCGGTGTTCGCCGAGATCGCCTTACCCGAGGACCCCGACTGGCGCACGGCCATGGTGCAGCGAGCCCACTCGATGCGCGCGACGCTGCGTCGTCACCCATGGGCGCTGGGGCTGATGGGGTCCCGCACCCAACCCGGTCCGGCGACGTTGGCGCACCACGAAGCGATGCTGAAGTCCTTGCGCGAGGCCGGCTTCTCTCTCGCGGCCACTGCCCACGCGGCCGCCCTCATGGATGCCTACATCTTCGGGTTCGCGATGCAAGAGGAACAGTTGCCGTTCGAGACCGGCGAGGAGACCCAGGAACTCGCGACCAACGTCATGGCCGGGTTCCCCGAAGGCGCCTACCCGTACTTCCAGGAGTTCGCCGTCGGTCACGTGATGCAGCCCGGCTACGACTTCGGCGACGAGTTCGACTTCGGACTGGACGTGGTGCTCGACGGAGTGCAAGCACAACTGGGTGCCTGACTGGCTCAACCGGCACGGTCCAGTTCGTGTTGCACAGCTCGGCGAACCCATGAGGAGACCGAACGGTC
>CAZCRC010000153.1:1889-5788 GCA_964500995.1 uncultured Actinomycetes bacterium | reverse complement strand
GGACGAGGCCAAGGGGGCTCGGTTCACTGAGCACCCCGCCAAGTCCGTCTTCTGCGTGATGCCGCCGGACGAGGAGCGACTGAACGAGGTGAGGCTGGCGCTGAACAACGACGTGGCATAGAGGGCCTTGCCGTCTGGCGATAACGCGACTGCATTGACGCCAGCCAACTGCCTGCCGGTGACGCATCCGGTCAGTGGCGTATCGGTGACGCAGCCCGGATCCGGCTGGGTCAGGGCGCCTGTGGCGGGATCCCGATCCAGGACGACCACAGCCCCGGACTCGGCAGTTCCCGCGTACACGGATTCGCCGTTGCCCGAGATCGCCAGCCCCTCGACCTGCTTGAGCGCGATGCCAGGGGTACAACCGGACGTGGCCTCGGCGATGCATGCCGCGCTGCCTGCCAACTGCGTCAGATCACCGTTGCCGGGACCGCGCGAGAATGCCGCGATGGCGTTGCCGAAGAATGCGCCCACATACACGTGGTCACCGTCCTTGCTTGCGACCACGACATCGGCCCCCGTGAGCGCGACGCCGGTGACGCACCCTGGGATGGGCGCATCCGACACGCACCCGACTTGCCGCAAGGCCCCGCTGGATCGGTCCCGCCGGAACGTCACCACTGCCCCGCTGTTGCGAGCAGTGGCGTATACGTTGCGCCCGTCGTGGCTTACCGCGACCGAGTTCGGACCATCGAGTCCGACCGCACGTCGGCAGCCCTGGGCCGCCTTGGCGGCGATACAGCCACCCTTGCCCGCGGACTGGGTGAGGACTCCGGTCTTCTGGTTGCGCTTGAGCACGGCCACGGCGTCACTGGCAAAGGACGCGACGTATACGTGTTTTCCATCGGGGCTCACCGCGATGGCCCGCGATCCCATGAACGGTCCCGGACCGCTCAGCCCCCGCCCCGTCGCGCATCCGGACGCGCGAGCGGACTTGTCACCGATGCAGCCATCAGTGCCGGGTAGTTGCCGCAATCGGCCGTCCTTGGCAGCAGATGTCGCCACCACCTGCGCGCGGAGCGAGGTGATAGCGGCCGAGTCATCTCTTGCACTGGGGAGTGCGGCGGTCACACCGGTTGCCATCGCAGGGATAGTGGTGATGAGTCCCAGCAGGAGGAGCAACAACAGGCCCGGGCGGCGAGGGTTCAACACGCTCGCAACGTAACGCGTGCGCCCACCGCACCGCAGCGAGTGGTGGAAGTCCGTGCTACCGAGTGGTCAGACTGGTTCAGTCCCCCGGACGATCATGGCAATGGTGTCGTCAGCCACGGGCCCGTCGTGCCCGATCCACTCTCCCACCTGCCGTCGCACCTTCTCGAGTGCTTCAGCTTGCTTGTCCGGAGGCTGCGCGTGGGCACTGTCCCAGTCCCGCTTGACTTCCCACGCCAACTCACGGGTACGCAGCACCGCCTGAACCCGCTGCATCTGCTCATCGGTGACGGGCAAGTCCCACACCTGCCGGATCGCCTCCGGAATCTCAACCCGGTAGTCATGACCGCCTTCTTGGAACACCCCAGGAGTGGGTGTCAGCGCATTCAGCATGTCGGTGAACGTGGCCACGAACGTCGTGACCGGTTGCCAGTGCGTTCCCTTCGGCGCACCCCGCGGCCGCTCATCGTCCGGACCCAGCCAATCGGGTTGACGCCACAACAGCGGCGACTCGAACTTGGGAATCGGGTCATCGCCGTTCTGCAGCAGGAGGTACTTGACCTTGGCCTTCTCGGCGGCGGGAAGATCCGTCCAGTCGGGAATGGCGCGGGGTAGGTACACGGAGTCGGGGCCGACCTCGGGTCGGACCGCCAGCGAACGATCGCCCCACAGCGCCTTGCGCCACTTGGTGAATGCCGGGGTTCCCACCCACACGGCCGCCTCAATTCCGGCGCCACGGGGGCCGGCATCCGAGGCCCCACTGAACATGTCTTGACTGACGTCCGATCCGAGCGACTCGCCGAACAAGTAGAACTTGGGTCGCTTGTCCGCGGGCAGCGTCAACAGTCGCTCCGTGATCCGGTCCACGACCAACTTCGTCTGCCGGGTACCCAGCCCGGTCCGGGTCAGCGACAACGCCGACGGCAACACTGAATACTCAATGGCCATGCTGGCGCAGTCGCCCCGCGACAGGTACTCGTAGGTCTCGCAGGCGACGTAGTTGACGTAGCCGGACCCGGTCGGCGAGAACAGTGCGATCGAAGCCCGCTCCCACGCCTTCGTGCGGTCCAGTTCCCGCATGATGAGAGCGGCACGCTCCTCTGCGGTGTCGGCGGAGTCGAGGCTGGCGTAGACCCGGATCGGTTGCTGCGCGGATTCCTGCATGACGTCGGCGATGTGCTCCTTGAGCAGGACGGCACTCAGCCACCGTGTCCCCTCGCGACTTTGTGTGTCCCAACTGATCCCGGAGGCGGGACTCCCGGTGACTTCGGGCAGCGTCGGCTGCGTCGCGTTGGCAGTCTCGACCTCACTGCCAGCCTCGGTGAGTTTCGACACGACACCGGCGAGGGCCAGCCAGCCGACCCCCCAAGTGGTGGCGGTGGCGCCCACGCGACCGAGGGTGCGATGGTCCTCGGGGTCGCCACCCAGCAGCCGCGCTGCCCCCTTGGACAGGTTCGTGGCCAGGGAGGACTCGACGTGGGACAACCCGTACAGCAGGCTGCCGGTCACCGCCGCCAGTCCCGCCGTCTTTGCGGGAGAGATGGTGCGGGTGGAGTCCTCGAAGAAGGTGCCGTCCTGCAGCAGCGATCCCACCTGCGCCCGTCCGGACTTGGTCCGGGCCCACGCAGCCATGCCCACGCCGGCCATTGCGGCCACGCCCAGCAAGCGACTCCCCCGCTTGCCCCGCGTCACCTCGAGCGCGTCGGCGCCCAGTCCGGCGGTGGCGGCGGCCGCGACGGTCTGCGCGGTCAGTCGGCCCACGGAGCGTTTCCACGACTCGTTCGGGCGGTACGCCAATGTGCGGTATCCGGCGTACGCCGTTGCGGCGGTGGCGCCGTCGACGAGCACTCCCGCCGCGATGGGGCCGCCGAAGGGGACGCGGTTGGCGACGGAGCGCAGGAATGAATGCGCCGAACTGCCCCAGCCGGAACTGACCACGGTGGCTATGCCCGTGATCAGAGCCTGATCGACGGTGCCGCGGGTCAATAGGTTTGGCTGGGTGGATGAGCCCGCTGAGTACGAGGCCAGCAGCAGCCCTGCGCGCGCGGAGACATCCAGGTTGCGGATGTCTCCGCTGTCTCCTGGGATCTCGTTGAGCGGGCTCATCACACCATCGCTCATGATTACTCGTCGTCCTCGACGAGTTCGGTGATCTCGATGTTGCCGTCCGCGTCCAGCGAGGCCACGGTGTCGGAGAGCACTTCCTCGGTGCCATCCTCACCGCTGATGGCCGTGACGACCTCTTCGCTGGCCACTGAACCGTCTGGTGACTCCACCGTGATCAGTTCGTCGATGATCGCGTCACCGCTCTCCTCGTCGATCGCCGCGACGATGTCATCGGTCACGATCTCGCCGTCCTCGGTCACACCTTCGGTCACGGCCTCGACCACGTCGATGCCGACTTCGTCCTGCTCACTCATATACGACTCCTTGCCGCCCACAGCCGCCGGTCAGCGGCCACTGCGAACCTAGCGGCTGAACGACCCGGAAGGCGGCCGGATTGGTCCAAGGAGTGAGCCCAGCGGACGTCCGTTGCCGGGTCACACCGCAGGCTGCAGGTGCTGTTGGCACAATGGCCGCATGCCCCGTGTCCTGTCCGGCATCCAGCCGACCGCCGATTCGTTCCACCTCGGTAACTACTTGGGGGCGTTGCGCAACTGGGTGGCCCTGCAGCAGACACACGACTGCTTCTACATGGTGGTGGACCTGCACGCGATCACCGTGCCCGTGGATCCGGAACTGCTGCGGCA
>CAZCRC010000153.1:0-1879 GCA_964500995.1 uncultured Actinomycetes bacterium | reverse complement strand
GGATCCGGGGCACTCGACGGTGTTCGCTCAGAGTCAGGTTCCCGAACACGCCGAGTTGGCCTGGGTCATGCAGTGCCTGACCGGGTTCGGCGAGGCCGGGCGGATGACCCAGTTCAAGGACAAGTCGACCAAGCAGGGCGCGGACTCGGCCAGTGTGGGGCTGTTCACCTATCCGATCTTGCAGGCCGCCGACATCCTCGTGTATCGGGCCGACGAGGTGCCGGTCGGCGAGGACCAGCGACAGCACCTGGAGTTGACCCGCGACCTGGCGCAGCGGTTCAACGGCCGATTCGGAGAGACGCTGGTGGTTCCGCGGGCCCACATCGTCAAGGACACTGCGCGAATCGTGGATCTCGCTGACCCCACGAGCAAAATGAGTAAATCGACGCCCACGGGATGTGTCTTCCTGCTCGACGATCCGAAGGTGATCGAGAAGAAGATCAAGCGAGCCGTCACCGATTCGGTGGGCGAGGTCCGCTTCGACCCCCAGGAACAGCCGGGCGTCGCGAATCTGATCACGATCATCGCGTCGCTGTCGGGGCGAACGGTGGCCGAGGTCACTGACGAGTTCGCCGGTGGCGGCTACGGGCCACTCAAGGGGGCGGCCGCCGAAGCCGTCGTCGGGCTCGCCGAGCCGTTCGCCCAACGCGTCCGGGACCTACTGGCCGACCCGGGGGAACTGGACCGGTTGATGGATGCCGGATCGGTTCGCGCCCGTGAATCCGCCTCCGTCACCGTGGCGCAGGTGTACGAGCGGGTCGGGCTGCGTCGACCGGTGGGATCGGGGTCTGACCAGTAGTGATCGCGATCCTGACCGATCTGGGCATTGTCCTGATCTTCATCCTGGTCGGTGGGTTCTTCGCGGCCGCTGAGCTGGCCCTCGTGTCCATCAGAGAGTCCCAGGCGGAACGACTCGCGGAAGCGCACCCCAAGAAGGGGCCTCGCCTGCAGCGCCTGATCCAGGATCCGAACCGGTTCCTGGCGGCTGTTCAGGTGGGGGTGACACTTGCGGGGTTCCTGTCGGCTGGCTTCGGCGCCTCACAGATCGCTCCGAACGTGGCTCCCTGGTTCGAGGCCCTCGGCCTTGGTCCCGGGCTGTCCCAGAGTGTCGCCTTCGTGCTCGTGACCATCGTGATCGCCTACTTGTCGCTGGTCCTGGGTGAGCTCGTGCCCAAGCGACTCGCGCTCCAGCGCACCGAGGGGATCGCCCTGCGCACCGCCGGCTCAGTGGATCTGCTGGCGCGCGTCTCTCGCCCGTTCATCTGGTTGCTGTCCGTGTCCACCGATGCGGTGGTCCGGCTGTTGGGTGGTGACCCGGAGGTCGGTCGCGAACGCATCAGTCAGGAGGAGCTGCGTGGTCTGGTGCAGTCCCACGATGAACTGACTGAGGAGGAGCGCGAACTCATTGACGACGTGTTCGCCGCTGGCGAGAGACAACTGCGCGAAGTCATGGTGCCCCGAACCGAGGTCGCGTTCCTGGACGATGACATGCCGTTGTTCCGCGCGGCGTCGCTGGTGGGTGGGCAGCCCCATTCCCGATATCCCGTCATCGGCGACTCCAGTGACGACGTCGTCGGTTTCGTTCATGTGCGCGACATCCTTGATCCGGCGCTGGCCGGTCGGTCGATCCGAGTGGGATCACTCGCCCGCGACGTACTGCGACTGCCCGGGAGCAAACGTGTCATTCCCGCGTTGACGGAGATGCGGGACTCGGGCAACCACTTGGCCATCGTGGTGGACGAGTACGGCGGCACCGACGGCATCGTGACCATGGAGGACCTCGTTGAGGAACTGGTAGGTGACATCCGCGACGAGTACGACGCGGCGGACTCCGACACCGGGGAACGGGGCACGGGAGCGCTGGTGATCGCGCGCGATA
>CAZCRC010000152.1:0-5825 GCA_964500995.1 uncultured Actinomycetes bacterium | reverse complement strand
AAAATGTTGGTTAGGAAAACACCGGAAAAGTGTCACGAAGTCAGACGCGGAACAGTATTTGGGGTTGACGTGTCCGGTGCTTTGGGCTTTGTTGCCCGCCTTGAACCGTTGCCCGTCCGATGAAGAGGTGGTGCCGTCGCCCCAGTATCTGGCGAACGGGTGCGCCAGTTGGGTGTTGACCAGTTCGGTCAGTGCCGCAGAGTAGGTCTCGTCGCGGATGTGCCATGCCTGCAGCCAGGCGAGTCTGGCGTAGGTGCTGCCGGGACAGGACTCGGCCATCTTGGCCAGGCCCAGGTTGATGCCGTCGGCCAGGAGCGCGGTGAGCAGGAGGTGACGGTCTTTGGCTTGCTGGCCGGTCTTCAGGTGCGTGAAGTGGCCGGTGAAGCCGGTCCACTGATCGACCTCCAACAGCAGTTCGGTGATCTTCACGTGCGGCAGGAGCGAGGCAGTGCGGTCGATGAGGGTCTGCGCGGGTTCCGGGACCGCAGTGTCAAACGGTGTGATCTTCAGGCCGGTGTCGGTGATGATCGCGTCGGGCAGGTCATCGGCCAGGGCCAGCCGGTCGACGGTGGCCAGTTGCGCCTGTAGCAGTTCCAGGCGTTCGCGCAGGTACTGGTCGCAGTCAGCGTTCACGTCAAGGGGGAGGTCACAGGTTTCCCTCAACACTGTGAACCGTTGGCCGGGCATCAGGTAATCCTCGAAGTCCTTGAACTGTCGTGAGCCCTGCACCCAGATGTCACCGGAACGCAGGCAGTTGCGCAGTTCCGACATAGCGCACAGTTCGTAGTAGCGCCGGTCGATGCCGGTCTCGGTCATCACGAGGCGCTGCCAGCGTTTCTTGACGAAGCCTGTGGGCGCGTGGGCAGGCAGGTTGCGGGTTTTGTCGGCGTTCATGACGCGCAGCACGTCGATCGCGGCCAGCACGTCCTTGGCGGGCGGTGCGGCGCGCAGTTGGAGCACGTCCAGGAACGCCGGTGCGTAGCGGCGCAAGGTGGTGTACTTATCGCCGAGGCGGTGCAGGAAGTCGAACTCCTCGGGCTGGGCGAGCCTTTGGGCCTCGCTGACGCTGGCCACGAACGTGTCCCAGGGGACGATGGTCTCGATCGCGGCGAATGGGTCGGCGCCGTTGTCCCGGGCTTCGAGCAGGGCTTGGCCGATCCGGCCGTAGAGGCGCACCTTGTCGTTGATCGCCTTGCCCGAGGACTGGAACTGTTCTTGATGCTTGTGCTTGGCCGCGTTGAACAGTTTTCCGACGATACGATCGTGCAGGTCGATGATCTCGTCGGTGACGGTCGCCCGCCCCTCGATCGCCGTACGCGACCAGGGTCGCGTACCGGCGCTGTGGCTCGAACCTGGCCAGGTCCGCCGGGGTCATCTGCGCGCCCTCACGGGCGATCTTGAGCAGCCGGTTCTGGTGCACCTGCCGATCGATGCCGGTCGGCAGGTCGAGGCCCTGCCAGGCCCGCAACCGCTCGATGTGTTCCAGCATGTGCCGTGAGTTCGGTTTGGCTGGCGACAGGCGCAACCAGGCCAACCAGGTGGAACTGGTGTTGTCGCGGCGTGTGAGCAGCCCGTCCAGGCGCTGCCGGTGTTGCGCCGTCAAGGCCCCGGCCAGCGTGGCGTAGATACGCCGATCCGCTCGCGTGACCGCCTCAGCGCAGACCCGCTCGATCACACTCGCCGCCGGGAGCAGGACCTTCTGCCTGCGCAGGCTGTCCACCAGTGCACCGGCCAACACGATGCCCTTGTCTGTGCGTCCCGCCAGATCGGTGAGGCTGTCGACACCGGCCCGGTGGTGCGCGGTCGTGAAGGGCTGGAAACCGAAGGCCGACTGCAACTCCGGCAGGTGCTCCCGCCGGGTCTCGGCCCGCTGGGCGTACTTCGACCATGCCTGGGTCGGGTCCTTCAACTGCGCGGCCACCACAGCAAGCAGCGGCCCGTGGGGTTCGGCGTCCACCGCCAGCGTCCCCCGGATGACGCATGTAGCACAACTGGACGGCGAAACCCAGCCGGTTCCCCGGCCCGCGGCGCTGCCCGATCAGGGCAAGGTCGGCATCGCTGAACGTGTAGTGCCGGATCAGGTCTTCCTCGGTGTCGGGCAACGCCAACAGCCCGTCGCGCTCTGTGGCCGACAGGATCGAACGACGCGGCATGGTCCGTGCTCCCCTTCTCGGAAACGAAGGTTTCCGATGACCCGCAGCGCGCCCGACAGGCCACGACGAGCCGCCGAGGGAGCCTCGTTCTCGCAAACGGTTCTTGAATGGTTGTTCTCGAACCGATACCCTAACGACGAGTTCCGAGAAGGAGGACCCGATGGGTCAACTGGACCGCATCACCACCGACCCGGCCGTCATGGGCGGTCGGGCGTGCATCCGCGGGCTACGGGTCACCGTCGGGATGGTCGTGGGCCAGATCGGCACCGGACAGACCATCGACGAACTGTTGGCCGACTACCCCTACCTGCAGCGCGACGACATCCTGCAGGCCCTGCGCTACGCGGCCTGGCTGGCCGAGGAACGCGAAGTGATCCTGGCCGACGCATGACCACCGCCGACAGCCCGCCGTCTGGTGACCTCGTGCTGCTGGTCGACATGAACCTCGCCCCCCGCTGGGTCGGCGTACTGACCGCTGCGGGGTTCACCGCCGAACACTGGTCGAGGCTGGGTCCCGGCGACGCACCCGACCCGGTCCTCATGGCCCACGCCCGCGCCCACGGCATGGTCGTACTCACCCACGACCTGGACTTCGGCGCGATCCTGGCCACCACCGGCGGTGACAAACCCTCCGTGGTGCAGATCCGGGCCGCAGACGTGCGCCCCGAAGCCATCGCCGCGACCGTCGTAGACGCCCTACACCAGTTCGCCGCAGACCTGGCCGACGGCGCACTACTGACCATCGACACCAGGCGCACCCGCGTCCGCCTGCTCCCCCTGAAACCCCGATAGCCGCAGGCCGACATGCTCATCGGATACGCCCGAGTCTCCACCACCGAACAGAACCTGGACCTGCAACGCCAAGCCCTGAACCAGGCCGGGTGCCAGAAGATCTACACCGACACCACCAGCGGAGCCCGGGCCGAACGCCCCGGACTCACCGCCGCCCTGGACCACCTGCGCGACGGCGACACCCTGGTCATCTGGAAACTGGACCGCCTCGGGCGCACCGTCAGACAACTCATCGACCTCGCCACCGAACTGAACACCGGCGGCATCGGCCTGCGCAGCCTCACCGACGCCATTGACACCACCACACCGTCGGGCCGGTTCTTCTTCAACGTCATGGCCAGCCTCGCTCAGATGGAACGCGAACTGAACATCGAACGCACCCGAGCCGGGCTCGCCGCAGCCCGTAAACAAGGCCGCACCGGCGGACGCAAACCGAAGATGACCCCCAGCAAGATCGCCTCAGCCAAGAAGCTCCTCGCCGCCGGTACCCCACCCAAAGACGTCGCCGCCGACCTCGAGGTCTCCATCCCCACCCTCTACCGGTGGATCCCCGCCCCCACCAGCCTCAACCAACCAGCCTGAGAACCAGCCCTAACGTACGCTGCGTTCCGTTTCCTGAAGCCGCCCCAAGATGTCTGGCAGAGCCGTCGCAGATGCTGCTAGGCCTTCGTCAAGTAGGTCGGCGATGAGCGGCAGGTAGCTGTCCCGTTGGGACGGAAAGCGTTCCCGGTGTGCGAAGGCGGCCTGGATGGCAAGCAGACAACGGTTGTTGCCCGCGACGTCCTGCCCCGAGCTGGGCGGGGCGATGTGTGTGACCGAGCCGCCGGCGTCTCGGATTCGTTCCAAAGAGGACTCATAGACGCTGGCCACGTCGTTGTCGACATTGCGATCGAACAAACCCGTCAGGCGTCCCAGACGCGGCGGCGGGATTGGGTCAGCCAGCGCCCCGATGCAATTGAGGGCCGGCGCGTCGGACGTGAACGGGTCAGCGTGCCCTGCCTTGGTGAGCGCATCGAGCATTACGGCCAGTCCGGCGCAGTCGGACGCCATCACGCCCACGTGATCGAGGTTGAAAGCGAGCGGAACCACGCCGAAGACGCTGACCCGGCCCCAGGTTGGCTTCAGGGCGGCCACGCCGCAGTACGAAGCGGGACGTAGGAGGGATCCGCCGGTCTGGGTGCCCAATCCGCCCAGGCACATGCCCGCGGCCAGGGCGGCGGCCGGACCGCTGCTCGATCCTCCCGGTGTCCGGGACAAGCGCCAAGGATTCCTGCTCGGGGAGGGATCGTTGAACGCGAACTGAGTGGTTGTCGACTTACCCATGATGACCGCACCCGCTTCGCGAGCCCGGCGCACAGCAGCTGAGTCGACAGCTGCAAGGTTGTCCGACAGCAGCGGCGAGCCCGCCTGCGTAGGAAGACCGGCTACGTCGATGACGTCCTTGACCGTGACGGGGATCCCGTGCAGGTCGCCGCGATCGTGACCTGCGGACAACTCCTCGTCCAAGCGTCGGGCCTGCGCCCGCGCCCCTGACGCGTCCAGATGGACCCAGGCGCGAACCTGCGGCTCATGGGCGTCGATCTGTTCCAGGCACGCGTCCAACAGGTCGGTGCAGGTGAGCCGTCCAGCGCGCAGATACGCACCGGCTACAGCGATCGTGATATGGGAATCGGGGGAAACCGTCACAATACGTCCCTTTTCCTGGAGCATCGAAATCTAGCGTGTCATCATCCCCGCCGAGAGCGAACGAGCGTCGAAGATTCTCGCGACTTGCGCACCTCGTCCAATGACACGTCAACACAGGGAGGCACCATGTCTGAGGGGACCAGCGGCGGCGACGGGCGATCGGGGGTTTCGTCCCGGCTGGCCACCGACCCCGACGGCCCCACCGGCCGACTCGCCACCTGGGTGGCGCAGACGCGCCTGGACGATATTCCTGCTTCGGTGCGCGACCACGCCAAGCACCCGATCCTCGACGGGATCGCGTGCGCCCTTGTCGGCGCGCAGCTCCAGGTCTCCCGAAAGGGAGTGCAGAACGTCACCGCCCTGGAAGGCACGGGTACCGCGGAACTCATCGGCTGGGGTGGCCGGTCGACAAATCCCACGTCGGCCGCGATGCTCGACTCCAGCTTCATCCAAGGATTCGAGCAGTACCGACAGCTGACCGACTCGGTCATCGACCAGGACCGGCAGGCGGCGATCGAGGCGACAGTCCTGCATATTGAGGCCCTCGAAGACATCAGCAGCCTGGCCGACTTACTCACCCCGATGGTCCGACCGGCCCTTGCGTGACCCGAAAGGATCAGGAGATGGAACTGACCAGCTCAGCCTTCCGCGACGGCGAGCTCATCCCGGTTGACTACTCGATCCACGGCATCGGAGTCTCTCCGCCGCTGCATATCGATGGTGTGCCTGCGGCTGCCGAATCGCTGGCCTTGGTGGTCGAGGACCCCGACCTTCCCCGGCTGCGGCGGCCATCCGGCATGTTTGACCACTGGACAGTCTGGAACCTTCCCCCATGCCTGACTGACCTTGCAGCGGGTGCGACACCACCGGGAGATGTCGGCCTGAACACCTACGGGTCGCATGAGTTCGTCGCCCTGGCTCCGCCTGCAGGGGAAGAGCACAACTACTTCTTCTACCTGTACGCGCTGGATACGCGCCTGGACCTGCCACTTGAGACGACCAAGAACGAGCTGTACGACGCGATGACGGGCCATGTGCTGGCGGTTTGCCAGCTGATGGGTCGTTTCGCGTCGCCATCGTGACTGTCACTGGCATCCGGTGATTCACGATGAAACCCATCATCTCCACGTGTGCTGGCGCCGATGACGATCCGGCGAACTGGGCGTCGCAGTGCATCCGGCCCATTGTGTCGGT
>CAZCRC010000151.1:0-5840 GCA_964500995.1 uncultured Actinomycetes bacterium | reverse complement strand
CCCGGGGTGGTTCCCGGATCCGGCGGGGCAGGCCGCGTACCGGTGGTGGGACGGCATCCAGTGGACCCACCACATCGGGTGACGCTCACTGCAGGATGGGCTCGGTTCCAGTGGTGCCAGCCGGTAGGTCGATTCGGATCGTGGTCCCCGTGGATCCATCCCTGTCCAGCAGAACCCGCCCCCCATGGCGTTGGATGATCTTGCGGACCAACGCCAGGCCGATGCCGGTGCCATCGCCCTCGGTCTGCAGTCCGCGTCATCTCCGCCCCGCTGGACAGCGAACTCGATGGAGCGGTTGAGCGAGTCCGCATTCAGCTCGGACTTCCGGATGAAGTCCTGGGCGCCGGCCTTGATGCACTCGATTCCGCGGACCTCGTCGATGGTCATCGCGATGACGGGCTGGCCCGGGAATACCGCTGTGAGGCGCTGGACCGTGTTGGCTCCGGTGGAGTCCGGCAGGTTGAGGTCGGTGAGGATGCAGTCGAAGTGGTCGCCGGAGTGGCTTCCCGCATCGGCAAGGGTCAGGCAATGGGTGATGGCGACCGAGGCCGTGGCCGCGGACCTGAGGTATGCCGTGATCAAGCGGGCATCCGATCTGTCGTCCTCAACAAGCAGGACGCGTGTCGGCTCTTTCCCGGCAGCGGGCTCCTTCACACGCTCAGGGCAACGGCGGGATCGGAGGGTCGTGGCAGGATCGGGACATGGCTCCCTCCGCTCACCGCAACGAACCAGCCATCGTGGTCACTGGTCCGGAGCCTCTGCTGGTGCGCCGTGCCGCTGACGAGGCGGTCGCCGATCTGTCCTCCCGCTACCCCGACCGCAGTGTTCGGGTGCTTGACGCGAGTCGGAAGTCGGAATGGGGCAGCAGCCTCGCCGAAGAGGTTGCGCAAGCCGCCGCCCCCAGCCTGTTCGGTGATCCGCCGATCCTGCGCATCGATCACATCGAGGGTGCCGACGATGCGCTGCAGACTGTGGTGAAGGACCTCATGGCCGATCCGGAGGGAACGGCGGTGGTCATCACCCACAACGGCGCTGCTCGTGGCAGGGGCGTGATCAACGCCGCCACCAAGGCGGGTGCTCGGGTCGTCAAGTGCGCCCGCCCCAATGAGCGCGATATTCGGCGGATGGCACGGGACGAGGCCGCGGCCCTGGGCGGACGGCTGTCCGACCCCGCGGAGCAGTGGCTCGTCGACGCCATGGGCACGGACTCGCTGGAACTCCTCATCGCCGCTGTGCGCCAAGCGGTGACGGATACCCCGGGGGGCCGAGTGGACGAAGACGCGGTTCAGCGGATGTTTCCGCAACAGGCCAAGGTCAGTTCGTTCGCGGTCGTCGATCACGTCTGGGCGGGGCGCACCACCGAGGCATTGCGACTGGTGCGCAGCATGGAGCAGCGCGAACGCGGAGTCGGAGTGTCCGTGGTCGCGGCCATCGCCTACGGCCTGCGCATGATGGCGCTCGCCGGAATCCGGGGTTCAGCGCCCCCACCGGACATGTCGATCGCGCCGTGGCAGGCGGATCGAGCCAGGGACAACGCCCGAAAGTGGAACGCGACCGGCGGCAAGATCGCCGCGGTCTCCGCCCAGTTGCCGCAATGGGACGCGGACATGAAGGGGGGACTCGACGGCGGTATCGCGCTCGATGACGAGCAAAAAATGGCCATGCTGGAACTGATCATTGCCCGGCTCTCCGGAGCAACTGACCGCTGAGTCCAGCGCTGATTCAGAGAGCGGCCGCTTGGCGAGCGATCGCCGACTTGCGGTTCGCCGCCTGGTTCTTGTGGATGACGCCCTTGCTCGCGGCCTTGTCCAACTCGCGGCTGACGACCTTGGCCGCCTCGCGTGCCTTGTCGGCCTCGCCCGCTGCGACCGCCTCGTGGAACTTGCGGATTGAGGTCTTCAGCGAGGACTTGACCGACTTGTTGCGCAGCCGAGCCTTCTCGTTGGTCCGGTTGCGCTTGATCTGCGACTTGATGTTCGCCATTCGAGACTGTGCCTTCGTCGAGCTGATGTGTGATGGCCGGTGCAGCCGCGTACGCCCAAGTGAGCGGGACCGCGTACCGACACGACGCGCACTAGGATACCCGTGCAGGCACCCTCCCCACCAAATCCGCCCGCACCAGGCACGAACGGACGCCAGTGACCGACACCCGACCGGGATCCACCGATCAGGCGCTGATCCGCAATTTCTGCATCATCGCGCACATCGATCACGGCAAGTCCACCCTCGCCGACCGCATGCTGCAGGCCACGGACCTGGTGTCCGATCGGCAGATGCGCGCGCAGTACCTGGACCGCATGGACATCGAGCGGGAACGCGGTATCACGATCAAGAGTCAGGCCGTCCGGCTGCCCTACCAAGCACAGGACGGTCAGACGTATGTGCTCAACCTGATCGACACGCCCGGTCACGTGGACTTCACATACGAGGTGTCGCGCAGTCTGGCGGCGTGTGAGGGAGCTGTTCTGCTCGTCGACGCCGCGCAGGGGATCGAGGCGCAGACGCTGGCGAACCTGTACCTGGCGCTGGAGAACGATCTGCAGATCATCCCGGTCCTGAACAAGATCGATCTGCCGGCCGCACAGCCGGACAAGTACGCCGCCGAACTCGCGCACATCATCGGCTGCTCCGCAGACGATGTCCTGCGCGTGTCCGCCAAGACGGGTGTCGGCGTGGGGGAACTGCTCGAGCGGATCGTGGCGGACGTGCCGCCGCCAATGGGAGATCCGGAGGGGCCCGCTCGTGCCCTGATCTTCGACTCGGTCTACGACACCTACCGCGGCGTCGTCACGTACGTCCGCATGGTGGACGGGCGACTCAAACACCGGCAACGCATCACCATGATGTCCACCGGCACCGCCCACGAGACGCTCGAGGTGGGTGTGATCTCGCCGGAACCCGTCGCCTCCGACGCCCTGGGCGCCGGGGAAGTGGGCTACCTGATCACCGGGGTCAAAGACGTGCGACAAAGCCGCGTCGGCGACACCGTGACGACGTCGGACAAGTCCGCGGTCGAGTCGTTGGGTGGCTATCAGGACCCCAAGCCGATGGTGTACTCCGGGCTCTTCCCGATCGACGGCTCCGACTATCCACTGCTGCGCGACGCCCTGGATCGCCTGAAGCTCAACGATGCGGCGTTGGTGTACGAACCGGAGACGTCGACGGCACTCGGGTTCGGGTTCCGCTGTGGGTTCCTGGGTCTGCTGCACCTGGAGATCGTGCGGGAGCGACTGGAGCGTGAGTTCGGGCTCGACCTGATCTCGACCGCGCCGAGCGTGGTCTACGGCGTCGCGATGGACGACGGCAGCGAGCATGTCGTCACGAACCCGAGCGAGTTCCCCGACGGCAAGATTGCCGAGGTGACCGAGCCGGTGATCAAGGCGACGGTGATCGCACCATCCGACTACGTCGGGACGATCATGGAACTGTGTCAGGCGCGGCGCGGCACGCTGCTGGGCATGGACTACCTGTCCTCGGATCGCGTGGAACTGCGGTACACCCTGCCGCTGGCCGAGATCGTGTTCGACTTCTTCGATGCCCTGAAGTCGCGCACCCGGGGCTATGCGTCGTTGGACTACGAACCGTCGGGGGAGCAGGCCGCCGATCTGGTCAAGGTCGACATCCTGCTGCACGGCGATCCGGTCGACGCCTTCAGTGCGATCGTTCACCGGGACCGGGCGTACTCGTACGGCGTGGCCATGGCCGCCAAACTCAAGGAGCTCATCCCGCGGCAGCAGTTCGAGGTGCCGATCCAGGCGGCGATCGGAGCTCGCATCATCGCCCGCGAGAACATCCGCGCGATCCGCAAGGACGTGCTGGCCAAGTGCTACGGCGGCGACATCTCGCGTAAGCGCAAACTCCTCGAGAAGCAGAAGGAGGGCAAGAAGCGCATGAAGATGGTCGGCAGCGTCGAGGTCCCCCAAGAAGCCTTCATCGCGGCCCTGTCCACCGAGTCCGATCGCTGAGTGACGGCCGAGTCACCGACAGCAAGATCACCGACCGTTCGCGTCATCGGAGAGCAATCCGCAGGCTGACCGGATAGTGTTCGGCGGGAACAGACTGCGTACCGCCCCAAGGAGGCGTTTTCACGATGACTGAGGTTCCCTCGGCTGGCATGACCACCGGATCACTCAACGAGCCCTACCCGACGGCGGCCCCGTCCTTTGGACAGCTGATCCTCAACCGCTGTGAGAAGAGTCCTTCTCGCGAGGCCTTCCGCGCCCCGACCAAGGACGGCGGCTGGCGCTCCTGGACCTGGTCGCAGACCCTGGACGAGGCCAGCGCTGCCGCTGCCGGCCTGGTCTCGCTGGGCATCGGTATCGAGGAGCGCGTGGCGATCGCGAGCAACACTCGACTGGAGTGGATCTTCGCCGACCTTGCGATCATGCTCGCCGGCGGTGCCACCACGACCGTGTACCCGAGTACGGGTGACGAGGACGTGGAGTTCATCCTCAACGACTCGAACTCGAAGATCCTCATCGCCGAGGATCAGGGCCAGGCCGACAAGGCCGCCAACGTCGACTCGGTGCACCACATCGTGCTGATCGACGGCGAAGGCGACGGGGAGAAGACGATCTCGTGGGCGCAGTTGTGTGAGAAGGGCAAGGCCGCGATCGCGGAGAACCCGAACCTGATCCAGGAACGCGTCGACATGACCGGCCCGGACAAGTTGGCCACCCTGATCTACACGTCGGGAACCACCGGCAAGCCCAAGGGCGTGGAACTGACCCACGGCAACTGGTGCTACGAAGGTGCCGCGCTCGAGGGTCTGGGTGTCCTGCAGGAGGACTGGGTCCAGTTCCTGTGGCTGCCGCTGGCGCACTCGTTCGGCAAGGTCCTCATGGCCGCGCAGTTGCAGGTCGGCTACGTCACCGCCGTCGACGGCCGGGTGCCCGAGATCATCAACAACCTGCCGATCGTCAAGCCCGACTTCATGGCGGCCGTCCCGCGCATCTTCGAGAAGGTGCACGCCGGCGTCAACCGTCAGGTGCAGGAAGAGGGCGGCGCGAAGGCGTCCATCTTCGCGTGGGCGTTCAAGGTGGGCGAGAAGGCCCGCCAGAAGCGGCTCGCCGGCGAGAAGGTCGGCGGCATGCTGGGCGTCCAGCTCGGAATCGCCGACAAGCTCGTGTTCTCCAAAGTGCGCGAGCGCATGGGCGGCAACCTGAAGTACTTCATCTCCGGTTCCGCGGCGCTGTCCCGTGACATCAACGCCTGGTTCGACATCGCGGGCCTGACGATCCTCGAGGGCTACGGCCTGACCGAGACCTCTGCTGGCACGACCCTGAACCGCCCCGGTCACGTGTCTGTCGGCACCGTCGGTCAGCCCCTTCCCGGCACCGAGATCCGCATTGCCGAAGACGGCGAGATCATGGTCCGCGGTGGCGGCGTGATGCGGCAGTACCGCAATCGTCCCGAAGCCAACGCCGAGGTGTTCGGCGATCAGCCGGAGGGCCCGAACCGTTGGTTCGCCACCGGCGACATCGGCGTCATCGACGACGGTGGTCGCGTCAAGATCACCGACCGCAAGAAGGATCTGGTCAAGACCTCGGGTGGCAAGTACATCGCCCCCGGCGCCATCGAGGCCCAGTTCAAGGCGCACTGCCCGCTGGCCGGTCAGGTCGTCATCATCGCCAACGAGCGCAACTTCGCCAGTGCCCTGGTGGCGCTGGACCCGGATGCCGCCAAGCAGTGGGCTGACTCCCACGGCAAGGCGGGGGCGGACATCGCCACCCTGGCTGCAGACCCCGAGGTCCTCGCGGTCATCCAGAAGGGTGTCGACGATCTCAACGGCGAACTGAACAAGTGGGAGACCATCAAGCAGTTCCGGGTCATCCCGCAGG
>CAZCRC010000150.1:0-5854 GCA_964500995.1 uncultured Actinomycetes bacterium | reverse complement strand
AGAACCAACTCCAACCCCTGCCGCTCACCGGCCTGGCGCAGCGCCTCGGTCGCTTCGGCCCAATCGGCCTCGTCGCCCACGCTCTTGTCCGGGTCCCGGGTGGACAGTTCGAGGTAGAAGTCGTCGAGGCCGTAGTCGCGCAGCAGATCCAGGACGAAGGTCAGCAGGGAGTCCAACTCCCCCGCCATCTGGTCTTTGGTGCAGTAGATGTGTGCGTCGTCCTGAGTGAAGCCGCGGGCCCGAGTCAGACCCTGCACGACGCCGGACTTCTCGTACCGGTAGACCGTGCCGAACTCGAACAGCCGCAGCGGCAACTCGCGGTACGACCGACCCCGTGACGCAAAGATCAGGTTGTGCATGGGGCAGTTCATGGGCTTCAGGTAGTAGTGCTGCGCCTGCTTCTTGAGCTGGCCGTCGGGGCCGTACTCCGCGTCGAGGTCCATGGGCGGGTACATGCCGTCGGCGTACCAGTCCAGGTGACCGGACTTCTCGAACAGCGCGGCCTTGGAGATGTGCGGGGTGTTGACGAACTCGTAGCCGGCTTCTTCGTGGCGACGTCGGGAGTAGTCCTCCATGACCCGGCGCACGACCCCGCCTTTGGGGTGGAAGACCGCGAGCCCCGAACCGATCTCCTCGGGGAAGCTGAACAGGTCGAGCTCGGTGCCCAACCGGCGGTGGTCACGCCGCTCGGCCTCTTCCAGGAACGTCAGGTACGCCTGCAGTTGCTCCTTGTCGGGCCACGCGGTGCCGTAGATGCGCTGCAGTTGTTCGTTCGTCTGGTCGCCGAGCCAGTACGCCGCGGACGATCGCATCACTTTGAAGGCGTTCGGTGGGATGTACTTCGTCGACGGCACGTGGGGGCCGCGACACAGGTCGCCCCAGGCCTTGCGACCGGTGCGGTCGAGGTTGTCGTAGATGGTCAGTTCCTTGCCGCCGACCTCCATGACGTCGGCGCCACCCTCGCTGCCGATCAGCCGCAACTTGAAGGGTTCGCCGGCCAACTCCGCACGGGCTTCGTCCTCTTCGACGACGCGGCGGGCGAAGCGCTGACCACCTTTGACGATCGCCACCATGCGCTTCTGGATCGCGGTGAGGTCGTCGGCATCGAACGAGTCGGACACGGCGAAGTCGTAATAGAAACCGTCCTTGATGGGGGGACCGATACCCAACTTCGCGTCGGGGTGCAGATCTTGCACCGCCTGAGCCATGACGTGCGCCGCGGAATGCCGCAACACGTTGAGGCCATCCGGGGAGTCCACCGCGACGGGTTCGACGACTGCTCCGGCGGGCAGTGGCTGATCGAGGTCGACCAGTTCTCCGTCCACGCGGACCACGACGATGGAACGGTCGTCACCCACCAGATCCTGTCCGGTCGCGTCATCGGCGACAGTGCGCTCCTGGCCATTGAAGGTGATCCGCATGGGCTCCATCGTAGGGGCGCGAATGCAGCGACGGGCGCCACCAGAAGGTGGCGCCCGTCGGCAGAGTCACGCGTGTGTCGTCAGGTGACGCTCACAGCATCGGATCGGCGAGCAAGTCGTCGATCGTGCGGTCCAGGTTGAGGTGCATCCACTCCGAACCCTCGGGGCAGACCCGGTAGGTCTCGGCCACGAAGTCGCCGATGTCGTGGCGCGAGGCCTCGATCTGGGCGGCACCGCTGGGCGACGACAGGGTCATCACCACGATGGGGCCACGGCTGGGGTGGCCGGGGCGGATGTGGATGTCCCCCTCGCCAGACGGTTCGGTCATGCCGACCTTGAGCAGGTCACGGGCGAACGTCCAGGTGATGTCACCGTCACCGGTGCGGAACGTGGCCGACGCGGCATAGGGGTCATCAAGGCTGTAGGTGAGCGTGGCTGACAGGGACACGCGGTTCGCGTGGTCCACGACCACCTGCATCACCACTTCCTGAGACATCGTGGGCGCAGGCTTTGACGGTTTCATGTCGGCTCCTTTCGCCCTCTTGGTGTGCCCAACCGCTTCCCCACCACACCTCACGTCAGGTGTGCGAACGGTCACAGTTCGGTATCCGCCCCAGTTGACTGATCACTGGCCTCAGTCATCACGACGCTGCGTCGCCCTTTCATGTTCCCCGCGAACGGTGACGATTTGATGTCGCACGCGGGCCGTGTCGCGAGGATCACTCGCCAGATACGCGTGAATCACACATATCGGACACCCCCGATTGCTCCGAATGGGGCACAACTGTGGCGGGCGGGAGGCGCCGGTTGCCGGGTCCCCCCAGCGTGTATCCTCGGGGAGTCCGTTTTCGGTCGATTAGCTCAGTGGTAGAGCACTCGCTTCACACGCGAGGGGTCACTGGTTCGAACCCAGTATCGACCACACCACCGCACTGTGCTTCCGGCTTCCCGGCCGACGTTGCACCTCACGCCTCAGCCGAACCTTGGTGCTTCGCACGGTGATCGATCTCGTCCATGAATTGTTGGAATGTGCGATGGCTACGGCCGCGCCACCACAGTTCGACCAGCCATGACACCAAGAAGGTGATGACCATCGCGACCGCTGACCCAGGTTGCTCCATGATCATGTAGCCGAACAGGAACGTGAAGAGCGCCAGGCACAGCACGATCCCGGTGTAGAGCGGCCAAGCACTCGCTCCGGTCTGGGAACGCACCCGCAGATGCCCCGCGTTGACCGCGATGTAGACCAGTAAGAACCCGGCGGAACCCATGGATGCGACGGCACTGAGTGGAAACAGCAGGACGAATAGGATCACGAGACCGGCGGTGATGAAGAGCCCCTCCACGTCTTTGCCCCACAACTTCTTGTCGAAGGCCGGGGGCAGACCACCGTTCTTCGAGATCTGGTACGCCACGTTGGCCGATCCAAAAAGGGTGGCGTTGACCGCTGAAGCTGTGGACAGCAGGGCCGCGATGGAGATCAAAGTGAAACCGAACTGGCCAAGAGCCGGCTCCGCGGCCACGGCCAGCGCCGAATCGCCCAGCGTCTTCAACTGCTCCAGCGGAACCTGACCGACGACGCCGATCGACACGGCGAGGTAGATGACAATGACGATCGCGAGGCTCGTCCAAATCGCCCTGGGAACCTCCTTGATCGGGTTGGTCATGTTGGCAGCGGCATTGGTGATCAGTCCGAATCCCTCATACCCGACGAACAGCACACCGGCGCCGACGATCATTGCAGCGGCGCCGGTCCAGTTCGTGGGCGATAGGTTCTCCCAACTCTGCGGCGTGAACGTCGCGAACGCCGCGATGACAAAGATGATCAAGATTCCGACTTTGATGATCACGATCGTCGATTCCGCGCGGCCCATCAATCGGCTTCCTACGAAGTTGATCAGGGTGAAGAGAAGGACGACGCCGATTGCGTAGAGTTGGCTCGGAATTTCCCAGAAGCCTTGCGCGTAGGCCGCGAAGCCGGTCGCGTACAGCGCGATCGATATCACGTAGGCCAAGTACTAAAACACATTGAAGGTGCCGGCCGTCTTCGTGTCCCCCCACCCCTTGACCATGAACGTCACCGCACCGCCGACGCTGGGGTACTTCTGCCCGAACTTCACGTAGGAGTAGGCCGGGAACGCGACTGCGATGCCCCCGATGAGAAACGAGATCCACATGGCTGACCCGGAGATGCTCGCGACTACACCGAGGATCGAGAAGATGCCCGCACCAATCATGCCGCCGACACCAATACTGACGGCTGCGACCATCCCGATCTTCTTCACCTTGGCAAGGGAAGCCGCGGAAGGTTGTGCTGCTGAGGAGGGCATGGTCACGAAGGCAGGCTAGTGACCCCATCACCCAACATCCGCCGATTCGCGTGGTTCACTCCGCAGCTGCTTGCCATCCCCCGACACCGACCAGTCTCAGGGGTCGATGTCCGCGGCGCTGCGTTCGGCGAACAGATCGGCCAGCCGCCGGGTCACGGGGCCGACCGGCAGTTCCCGGTCGCCCACCGCGACGACCGGGTGCACGTCGCGGGTCGATGAGGTGATGAAGACTTCGTCGGCGGTGTCCAGGATCTGCACGGGCAGGTCGCGTTCGGGAACGTCACCCCATTCCATCACCAACTGCCGCGTGATGCCGTTCAGGCAGCCCGACTCCAGCGTGGGGGTCAATGCCTGACCGTCGATCACGACGAACACGTTGCTCCCGGTGCCCTCGCACAGGTCACCGGCTAGATTGCCGAGCACGGCCTCAGAGAATCCCCGCTCCTTGGCCCACGCCAGCGCCACGGCGTTGTCCGCGTATGACGTGGTCTTGAGCCCGACCAGCGGCGAACGTTCATTGCGCGGCCATGGCGGCACCGCGACGGTGGTGGTCTCGGGCCAGGGTTTGCCTGGTTGCACCACCACTGCGAGGGTCTGCGGCCCCGGCCCACGGTCACTGCCCAGCGGTCCATGACCCGACGTGAACGTGACTCGGACTCGGCCATTGCTCAGGTCAGCATTCGGATTGGCGGCAAGGACGGATCGCACGGCAACTGCGACCTCGTCGGCGTCGGGCGGGATCAGGCCCAGGCCGGCCGCAGAGCGACGCAACCGCTCGATGTGTCGGGTCAGCGCGAAGGCATCCCCCGACGGTGTGGTGCGCATCGTTTCGAACACCCCATCGCCAACCGTGAATCCGTGATCGAGCAGCCCGATCAGCGGGACGTCCAGGTCGGTGATCTCGCCGTTCAGCCATGCCCTCATGTCGCCATCATCCCAGGGGCACTGGCCAACCGGACCAGCCGCCGTGCCTTGAGTTGTGTCTCCTGCCATTCCCCTTCCGGATCACTCCCCCACGTGATCCCGGCCCCAGTACCGAATCGGACGTGACCATCCGACACCCAGAAGGACCGAATGGCCACCGCCAACTCGGCGGTGCCATCGTCGACGTCGATCCATCCGAATGCCCCGCAGTAGAACTCCCGCGGGGACGGCTCCAATTCGGCGATCACCGACAGCGCCGCCAGTTTGGGGGCTCCGGAAACCGATCCAGGCGGCATCGTCGCGGCCAGAATCTCGCTCCAGCCCACGTCGGGCAGCACCCGACCGGACACGTACGACACCAGGTGGACCAGCCCCGGGTGCTCCTCCACGCGCAACAGGGGAGGCACCGCGACAGTCCCCGACACACGCACCCGCGACCGGTCATTGCGGATCAGATCCACGATCATGACGTTCTCGGCACGATCCTTGTCGGTCAGACCGGCGGCATCTGTCGCCGTTCCCTTGATAGGGCCCGAGGTGAGAAGCCCTTCGCTGTGGCGCAGGAACAGCTCCGGCGAGGCCGACACGATCGCGGTTCCGGGCAGTCGCAGGAATCCCTGGTACGGAGCGGGATTGCCCTCGCGCAGGTGACGCCACAGGGCGGCAGGGTCGGCGGCAATTGGGTCGGGCAGCCGCGCGGACAGTACGCGGCACAGGTTCACCTGGTAGACATCGCCTGCCGCAATGCGTTCGCGGATGGCGCGCACTCCGGCCACATACTCCGGCTGGGGCAGCGAGTCGGCCCAGGCCGTCACCTGCGGCCCATGCCATCGGCCGATCTCCACAGGGCGCGGTGGCTCGGCCGACCACTCCTGGAACCGGGCGAGCGTCACCTGGCCCTCGAAGGTGATCGCCACGGCCCACCGGCCGCCCGCGCTGAGGGAGGCAAGGTCATGGCTCACCTCGACGAGACCGCGTGCCGTGACTCCCGGGTAGGCGCCCAAGGGCTGCAAGTCGCGCGACGGGTCCGGCACGGCTCGATCATGGCGCAGGCCGGGCACTTTGTCGCCCGACGCCGCCGTGGGCTATCGTTTACGAGGTTCCGCCGATTGACTGGGCGGCACGCGGACGTGGCTCAGTGGTAGAGCATCACCTTGCCAAGGTGAGGGTCGCGGGTTC
>CAZCRC010000149.1:0-5854 GCA_964500995.1 uncultured Actinomycetes bacterium | reverse complement strand
CCCTCGGGGGAGCCGCCACGCTGGGCGGTTGAGCCGGAACTGCGGACTCGCGGGTTACAGTCAGGCGTTCGGAATCGACCCCGACCGGTGTGACTTCCCCCGCCGGTTCTCGGACAACATCCGACACCACGACCCGGTGACGGAACCCAGCGAAAGGAGCCGGCGGTGGCCCGTACTGACGACCCCCCGGCGCCGGACGACTCCTTCGCTCACCTTCACGTCCACACCGAGTACTCCATGCTCGACGGTGCCGCGCGACTCAACGACCTGTTCGCCGAGGTGGGGCGCCTGGGGCAGACCGCCATCGCCATGTCCGACCACGGCAACCTCTACGGCGCCTTCGAGTTCTACAGCAAGGCGCGGGCCACGGGCATCAAGCCGATCATCGGCATCGAGGGCTACTACGCGCCACATGGCCGGTTCGAGCGTCGCCCGATGGATTTCGGCGGTGGGTACGACGAAGGTGCGGGCGAGATCAGCGACGGGCGGGGCAAGTTCGCCTACACCCACATGACGATGTGGGCGGAGAACAATGTCGGCCTGCACAACCTCTTCCGGTTGTCGAGCCTGGCCAGCATCGAGGGGTACTACCGGGCGCCGCGGTTCGACCGGGACCTGCTGCAGACCTACGGCAAGGGCCTGATCGGGACCACCGGGTGCCCATCGGGCGAGGTCAACCGCTGGCTACAGGCAGGCAACTACGACAAAGCCCTTGCCGCCGCTGCCGACTTCCAGGACATCCTGGGCAAGGACAACTACTTCTGCGAGGTCATGGACCATGGCATCGACATCGAGCGTCGGTTCCGCGACGACCTGCTCTCGATCGCCAAGACACTGAATCTGCCGTTCCTCGCCACGAACGACACCCACTACGTTCACCCCGACGACTGGAAGATGCACGACGCCTTCCTGTGTGTCGGGACCAAGAGCCTGCTCGCTGACGAGAAGCGGTTCCGGTTCGACAGCCACGACTTCTACATCAAGACCGCCGGGCAGATGCGGGAGATGTGGCGGGACCTGCCCGGAGCCTGCGACAACACGCTGCTGATTGCCGAGCGGTGCAACGTCTCGTTCAACGAGGGCGCCGATCTGATGCCGCGCTTCGAGGTCCCCGAGGGGGAATCCGAGGAGTCGTGGCTGGTCAAAGAGGTCGAACGGGGTCTGGCCGCACGATTCGCGCCGAACCCGGTTCCGGAGCAGCACCGCAAACAGGCGGAGTACGAACTGCAGGTCATCGCGCAGATGGGGTTCCCCGGGTACTTCCTGGTGGTCGCCGACCTGATTCGCCACGCACACGAGCAGGGGATCAGAGTCGGCCCGGGCCGCGGTTCGGCTGCCGGAGCACTGATCGCCTGGGCCCTCGGGATCACCGAACTCGATCCGATCCAGCACGGCCTACTGTTCGAGCGGTTCCTGAATCCGGAACGGGTCTCGATGCCGGACATCGACATCGACTTCGACGAACGTCGCCGCGGCGAGATGATCCGATACGCGACCGATCGGTACGGCGCTGACCATGTCGCCCAGATCGTCACGTACGGAACGATCAAGGCGAAGGCCGCCATCAAGGATGCCGCCCGCGTGATGGGGCAGCCGTTCGCGCTGAGCGACCGCATCACGAAGGCCATGCCACCGGCCGTGATGGGCAAGGACATCCCGCTGTCGGGCATCTTCGACCCCACCCATAAGCGGTACGGCGAGGCGGGGGAGTTCCGTGACCTGTACCAGTCCGACTCGCTCGTGCGCGAGGTGGTCGACACCGCCCGCGGCCTCGAGGGGCTGAAGCGGCAGGTCGGGGTGCACGCCGCCGGGGTCATCCTGTCCAGTGAGCCCTTGACCGACGTGATTCCGTTGTGGCGGCGAGACGCCGACGGTTCGATCATCACCCAGTTCGACATGGGTGCGTGCGAGACCCTCGGTTTGCTCAAGATGGACTTCTTGGGGCTGCGCACCCTGACTGTCATCGATGACTGCCTGAAGTACATCCACGCGAACACCGGCGAGCAGGTGATCCCGGAGAAGCTACCGCTGGACAACCGGGCCACCTACGAACTGCTGGCACGCGGCGACACGTTGGGTGTCTTCCAACTCGACGGCGGGCCGATGCGGGCGCTGCTGCGTTCGATGGTCCCGGACAACTTCGAGGACATCTCGGCGGTCCTCGCGCTGTACCGGCCGGGCCCCATGGGCGCCAACGCCCACAACGACTACGCCGACCGCAAGAACTCCCGCAAGCCGGTTGTGGCCATTCACCCCGAGTTGGCGGAACCGCTCGCGGAGATCCTGGGTGACACCTACGGCGTCATCGTCTACCAGGAACAAGTCATGGCGATCGCGCAGAAGGTGGCCGGGTACACACTCGGCCAAGCCGATCTCCTCCGCCGCGCGATGGGCAAGAAGAAGAAGGAGATCCTGGACAAGGAGTTCGGGCCGTTCTCCGCAGGCATGAAGGCCAACGGCTACTCCGAGGCGTGTATCACGGCACTGTGGGACATCCTCGTCCCCTTCGCCGACTACGCATTCAACAAGGCACACACCGCCGGTTACGGTCTGGTCGCCTACTGGACCGCCTACCTGAAGGCCAACTATCCGGCTGAGTTCATGTCCGCGCTGCTCACCAGCGTGAAGGACGACAAGTCCACCTCGAACGGTCCCGGTCGACTGTCGGTGTACCTGAACGAATGCCGCCGGATGGGCATCAAGGTCCTACCTCCGGACATCAACGAATCGGACTCGGACTTCACCCCCCGAGGTGGCGACATCCGGTTCGGGTTGTCCGCCGTGCGCAATGTCGGCGAGAACGTGGTGGCGTCGATCCTGACCACCCGCACCTCCCACGGCAAGTTCGCGGATTTCCCGGACTTCATCAAGGCGGTCGAGGTCGGCGTGTGCAACAAGCGCACCATCGAGTCTTTGATCAAGGCAGGTGCGTTCGACTCCCTCGGACACACCCGCAAGGGCCTCGTGTCGGTGCATGAGCCGTTGGTCGATGCCGCTGTCGACACGAAACGGGCCGAGGCCGTCGGGCAGTTCGACCTGTTCGGCGACGGGTCAGGGGACGACGGACTGCCCGGCACGTTGTCAGTGCTGCCGGAGATCCCCGTGGGGGAGTGGGACAAGGGCCAGTTGCTGGCGGCCGAACGCGACATGCTCGGGCTGTACGTGAGCGACCACCCCCTCAACGGAGTCGAGCACCTGTTGCGTCAGGCTGTCGACTGCAGCATCGCCTCCCTGCACATCGATGAACGGCCCTCAGGTCACGTGGTGACCATCGGCGGACTCATCAGCACCGTCCAGCGCAAGATCACCCGTGAGAAGGGTGAGCCGTGGGCGCTGGTCCAGTTGGAGGATCTGGACGCCTCGGTCGAGATTGCTGTCTACCCCCGCACCTACGGTCCGGTGAGCGCCTACATGGTCGAGGACAAGATCGCGCTGTTCAAGGTGCGGATGGATCGACGCGACGAGGACACCCTGCGCCTGGTGGCGATGGAGGTCTCGTTCCCGGACCTCTCCCAGCAGCATGAGGGACCCGTTCGGGTCACCATGGCCGCCGCTCGCTGCGTCCCGCCGGTCGTCGACCGACTCAAGGAGATCCTGGCCGGACATCCCGGAACCGTCGAGGTGCAGTTGCACCTCACCAGTTCGGGGCGCACCACCGTGCTCCGACTCGATGATCGGCTGCGAGTCACCCCCAGCCCCGCGCTGATCGGGGAACTCAAGGCGCTCCTGGGGCCGGCCTCCGTCGGCTGAGGGTCAGCTGCCTTCGGAGCAGTCGGGGGTGAAGGGCTTGTTGACCTTGCCGTTCAGTTTCACCTGGGCCGGACGCGTCGCCAGCGCCGGATCGGCCCAGGCCTGGGTGACGGTTCCGCTCTTAGTCTGCGCGACCAACTGCAGTGTCGCCACCTCGAACGTGGTCCCGGCCCAGCAGTAGCCGGCCGAGGTCGCCTTGGCCACGGCTGCTGGGGCCACCGGGTCCCCCGGCGGGATCTGGTCGGGCTGAAGCAGTACGAGCGTCCGCAGCGGAGTGTCGTTGCCGTCCTTTTCCCCCTGAACGAAGAACGAGAGGCCGAGCGTGTTCGGCGTGGGGAGTTCCAACTGCGCCATTCCGGAACTCACCGTGGCCGAGAAGGAGTCCTGTCCCGCGGTGTCGGAGTCCGGGACCGCGGTGACCTGGCAGCCGTCGCAGTCGGCGACGCGGACCTTGAGTACCGTGGTCGTCTGTTGTTCCCGCACGTCCTCTGGCTCCGGTGCCGCAGTGGGGGTGCCGGCGGTGGCCGACGGCGTCGCCGTGGGTCCGGGGACCGGCGCCGCCGCGGGGGGTTCCCCGCTTCCGGTCCGACTGAGCAGGAAGACCCCGAAGGCCACCAGCAGGGCCACGATGATGCCCCCGATCGCGATGGGGGAGCGCGCGTTCATGTGGGTCATTCTGGCGCATGCGCCGACCATCTGCGCTGCATCGGGTGACCTCGCGGCACCGCCAGTACGCTGAACCGGCGGACAAAGGAGAAGCCATGGCACTCGAACCCGGTTGGGCCGAGGAGTTCCAGCGGCGCTTCGACGAGGAACGCGAACGCATCGGCCGGTTCAACATCCTGATCTGCGGCAAGACCGGCGTGGGCAAATCCACGCTCATCAACGCGATCTTCGGCGCCGATGTGGCGCCCACCGGCAACGGAGTGCCGGTCACTCTCGGCACCGAGTACTTCGCCCACGGCCGACTCCCGATCGGGGTGTTCGATACCCAGGGATTTGAGACCGGTGAATCCGGCGACCGCATCCTGGATCGACTCGGGGCCGAGATCGCCTCGCGTCGCAATGGGCCGATCAACGACCAGGTCCACGTGGTCTGGTACGTCGTGCGGGCCGGTGACCGGCGCTTCGAGGACTCCCAGGCACACTTCGTGCAGCGGTTGGCGGCCACGGGGGTCCCGGTGATCGTGGTTCTCAGCCAGGTGGCGGTACGGGACGGGCACATCCATCCCGACGCCACCGAATTGGCGGCGTCGATCCAGAACCGGGCGCTGCCGATCCGTCCCACCGCTGCCCCGATTCTGACGAACGCGCGCGTGGACCCCTGGGTCACGCCCGAGCTGCACGGGCTGCACGAACTGCTCGATGCGACCGCGGAGGTGATCCCAGCGTCGGTGCGGGCGGCCTTGGAGGCGGCCCAGCGCATCGACCTGCAAAGAAAGCGGCGGCGGGCCAAACTAGCGATCCGAACCGCCACGACGGCGGCCGCCGGGACCTGCGCAGTTCCGCTTCCCATCGCCGACGCCGCCGCCCTGTTCCCGGTGCAGATGGGGATGTTGGCGGCGATCTCGGCCGCGTATGGTGTCCCCACCCCGTCCAGCCGCCTGGTACAGGCCTTCGGCAGCATCATGATGGCGACCGGTGCCTCTACCGTGGGTCGCTACCTCGCAGGCACGATCGTCAAGTTCATCCCCGGTGCCGGATCGGTCACCGGTTACGTGATCAAAGCCAGCGTGGCGTCCAGCGTCACCCTGGCCATGGGGTACGCGTGGATGTCGGTCAACGAACGCCTGGTCGCCATGACCGAGGATGAAGCCGCCGCGTTCCTGAGCAGCGACGGGGTCAAGGACGCCTTCATCACCGCCTTCAAGCAGGCGTGGACGAATCGCAAGAAGTTGACCCGCGAGATCGACGACACTTCCTCTGGCTAACCGGAACCGACACCTCGCCCCTCAGCTCCGCCCGATCGGAGCTGTGTGGGATGGCTCCGATCAGTTGTCGCTTCGCTTCTCGGCGGCGGCGCGCTGCGCGCACCGACACCTCGCCGCTCAGCTCCGCCCGATCGGAGCGGTTCTCGCGTTGACGGCGGCCACCAGATTCACCG
>CAZCRC010000148.1:2364-5894 GCA_964500995.1 uncultured Actinomycetes bacterium | reverse complement strand
CCGACCGCCTCAAGCGCTTCCTGCTTGGCTGCAGCGGTGCCCGACGAGCCGGAAACGATCGCCCCGGCATGGCCCATGGTCTTGCCCTCGGGTGCGGTGAAGCCCGCCACATAGCCGACGACCGGCTTGGTGACGTTGTCCTTGATGAACGCGGCTGCGCGCTCCTCGGCGTCGCCGCCGATCTCGCCGATCATCACGATCGCGTCGGTGTCGGGGTCGTCCTCGAACGCGGCCAGGCAGTCGATGTGGGTGGTGCCGATGATGGGGTCGCCGCCGATTCCCACCGCGGTCGAGAATCCGATGTCCCGCAGTTCGTACATCATCTGGTAGGTCAGAGTCCCCGACTTGCTGACCAGTCCGATGCGTCCCTGCCGGGCGATGTCGCCGGGGATGATGCCCGCGTTGCTCTGCCCGGGCGAGATGATGCCGGGGCAGTTGGGTCCGATGATCCGGGTGGTGCCGGAATTCTCGGCGTACTGGAAGAACTCCGCGGTGTCCATCACCGGAACGCCCTCAGTGATCACCACGACCAGTGGCATGCCGGCGTCCACGGCCTCGATGACCGCACCCTTGGTGAACTTGGGCGGAACGAACACAACGGACACATTCGCGCCGGTCTCGGCCATGGCATCGCCCACGGAGTTGAAGACCGGGATCCCGTCCACGTCCTGTCCGGCTTTGCCCGGGGTCACCCCGGCAACGACCTGCGAGCCGCTGGCCACCATGCGGCGGGTGTGTTTGGTTCCCTCGGATCCGGTCATGCCCTGCACCAGCAGGCGGCTGTCTGAGTTCAGAAAGATTGACATCGGGTTGCTCCTCAGGCCCCGGCGGCCAGTTGGGCCACGCGGCGCGCGGCTTCGTCCATGGTGTCGACCAGTTCGATCACATCGTGCTCGGCCTCGGCGAGGATCCGGCGACCCTCGGCGGCGTTGTTGCCGTCGATCCGGCACACGATCGGCTTGGTGACGGATTCGCCCTTGTCCTGCAACATCTGGATGGCCCCGATGACGCCATTGGCGACCGCGTCGCATGCGGTGATGCCACCGAAGACGTTCACGAACACCGCCTTGACCTCGGGGTCGTTGAGCACGATGTCCAGCCCGTTGGCCATCACCTGCGCGCTCGCGCCACCACCGATGTCCAAGAAGTTCGCGGGCTTGACCCCACCGAACTCCTCGCCGGCATACGCCACAACGTCCAGCGTGGACATCACCAGACCCGCTCCGTTGCCGATGATGCCGACTTCGCCGGACAACTTGACGTAGTTCAGGTCCAGCGCCTGGGCCCGCAGTTCGAGCGGGTCGGTCTCGGACGTGTCGACGAGGTCGGCGTGCGAGGCATGCCGGTAGTCGGCGTTACCGTCCAACGTGACCTTGCCGTCCAACGCAAGGACCGTGCCGTCGGGAGTCTTGACCAGCGGGTTCACCTCGACCAGGGTCGCGTCCTCGCGCACGAGCACCTGCCACAACTGCTGCAGGATCGCACTGATCTGGTCGGCGACGTCGGCGGGGAAGGCGGCGGCGGCGACGATCTCGTCGGCCTTTGCCTGGTCGACACCATCAAGGGCATCGACCCGGATCATGGCCAAGGCCTCGGGCTTTGTTGCGGCCACCTCTTCGATATCCACACCGCCCTCAACGCTGGCCATGGAAAGGAAACAACGGTTCGCGCGGTCGAGCAGGAACGAGACGTAGTACTCCTCGGCGATCTCGGCAGCTTCGGTGACGAGCACCTTGTGCACCGTGTGGCCCTTGATGTCCATCCCCAGGATGGCCTCGGCGTGAGCTTCCGCCTCGTCGGGGTCCTGGGCCAGCTTGACGCCGCCGGCCTTGCCGCGACCGCCTACTTTGACCTGCGCCTTGACCACCACGGTGGTCCCGATCTTGCGGGCTGCCTCACGCGCCGCGTGCGGCGTGGTGCACACCTCGCCGGGGACGACGGGCACGCCGTGCTCGCCGAAAAGATGCTTGGCCTGGTACTCGTACAGATCCATCCGGGATTCCTCCTTGGAGCCCGATCAGGGTAGCCGCAGCGTCCCTCGGCGAGAACGCCGGGGCTCCCGACCCCCCACACTGCGTGCTTGTGACATTACCCGGAGTGGGATGGGCTACGGATCCCGTGTACCCGGGCCCACTTGAGAAGGAAATGCGACACGAGGCTGGTGAAACTTGCCGGACCACGGCGAACCGCTGAGTTAGGTTCGGCAACTGTGACTGAGGCCCCGGTGACCGCTGCCGCACGCGACCGTGTGGCGCGCCTGCGACGCGGTACCCGACGTGGCGCCCGCAGCCTGCTCAGTGCCCGGGGGATCCGCGGGACCGCGGTCGAGATCGCCTGGCTGACCACTCACGTGGCGATGTATCCGCTGGGACTGGCCGAGGAGAAGGCCCGCGACGAGGTCATGCACCACAACCTCGAGGGACTGCCGCCCGTGCAACGCGGCCTGCTGATCGGCGATGTCGAGGCCGCGGGAACCCCGATCATCCTGCTGCACGGCGTGGTCGACAACCGCACGATCTTCACGCTCCTGCGCCGCGGCCTGCGGCGCCGTGGCTTCGGTCGCGTCGTCGCCCTGAACTACTCGCCCCTGTCCCAGGACATCCGGACCGTGGCTCAACGACTCGCCGACCTGGTCGAAGAGGTCTGCCGTGAGACCGGGTACGAACGGGTCCACGTGATCGGGCACTCGATGGGCGGCATCGTGGGCCGGTACTACGTCCAACGCCTCGGCGGTCACGAGCGGGTCCACACCCTGGTGACCCTCGGGTCACCGCACGGCGGCACCGCGCCTGCCCGCTTCGTGCCCATCCCGGTGTCGCAGCAGATGGCTCCGAAGTCCGACCTCGTCGCTGAGTTGGACGAGCCCTTCCCCGGCTGCCCCACCCGGTTCCTGGCCGTGTGGTCCGATCTGGACGCCATGATCATGCCGAAGCGCAACGCCCGGATCGTGCACCCGGACCTGAACGCCCGAAACGTGTTCGTGCGCGGGGTCGGGCACATGTCACTGCCGGTGGACGGCCGTGTCGTTCACGAGATCTGCACCACATTGGCTCACCTGGACCATGACGGCTCGATCCTGACCGAAGGCGTTACTTCCATCGGGGCGTCGCGCGCCCGGCCCGCCAAGGTTCCGCAACAACGCGCCAAGACGCGGTCGGGTCAGAGTTTGTCGACGGGCGCGTAACGCAACAGCAGGCGTTTGACGCCACCGGAGCCGAAGTCCACGGTCGCCTCAGCCTTTTCCGCCACGCCCGTCACACTCACCACCGTGCCCATCCCGAACTTGTCGTGCACCACCCGGTCACCCGCGTTCAGCACGACGGGGACCTTGCCGGAGCCGGAACCGCCGCCTGACCCACGACCAGGGGACGTCGTCGCCACTGTGGCGCGTGACCCACGGTCCCATGTGGTCGCGGCGGTGCGGGCCGCCTGCTGAGTGCGCCGCCAGTCGATGAGGTCCTCGGGGATCTCCAGCAGGAATCGTGAGGCCGGGTGATGCTCGGGCGCTCCCCACGCCGACCGCGTGGCGG
>CAZCRC010000148.1:0-2264 GCA_964500995.1 uncultured Actinomycetes bacterium | reverse complement strand
AGGAATCGTGAGGCCGGGTGATGCTCGGGCGCTCCCCACGCCGACCGCGTGGCGGCGCGCGTCAGATACAACTGCTCGCGGGCGCGAGTGATCCCTACGTAGGCGAGGCGACGTTCCTCGGGCAACTCGTCGGTGTCCAGGGTCCGTGCGTGCGGGAAGATCCCCTCCTCCATCCCGGTCAGGAACACGACCGGGAACTCCAGACCTTTGGCCGTGTGGAGCGTCATGAGCGTCACCTGCCCGGCGTCGGAGTCCGGGATCTGGTCAGCGTCCGCCACCAGCGACACTCGCTCCAAGAAACCTGCCAGGGATGGCTCTTCGGCCATCTGTTCGTAGTCGGCAGCCACGGACTCCAGCTCGCCGAGGTTCTCCACCCGGCTGGCATCCTGCGGGTCATCGGAGTCCGCAAGCACATCCAGGTAGCCGGAGCCCTGCAGCGCCTGGGACAGGATCTCGGCCGGCCCGGCGCCGCTGTCGGCCATCACTCGCAGTCGGGTCATCAGGTCGTGGAAGGACCGGATCTGGCGCACGGCCCGGGTGGTGAGACCGGGGATGTCGGCGGCGTGGGCACACGCCGTGTCGAACGACGTTCCCTTGACCGACGCGAACGCGGCGAGTTCCGCCTCGCTCGTGTCGCCGATCCCCCGCTTGGGGACGTTGAGGATGCGTCGCAGGCTGACGTCGTCGTCGGGATTCGCCACTGCCCGCAGGTACGCGAGGGCATCGCGGACCTCACGACGCTCGTAGAACCGAACGGCTCCCACCACCCGGTAGGGAAGCCCAACCCGGATCATGATCTCTTCCAGAGCGCGGGACTGTGCGTTCGTGCGGTAGAAGATCGCCACATCGCCGGGGGTGACCCCCGCGGCATCGCTGAGCCGATCGATCTCGGCGGCCACGAAACGCGCCTCGTCGTACTCGTCGTCGGCCACATACCCCACGATCGGGTCGCCCAGGGATCCGGCACTCCACAGCCTCTTGGCGGCTCGATCGGGGTTGTGCGAGATCACCGCGTTGGCGGCGCTCAGGATCGTCTGGGTGGAGCGGTAGTTCTGCTCGAGCAGGATCGTGCGGGCATCGGGGTAGTCCTGCCCGAACTCGGCGATGTTGCGGATCGTGGCGCCCCGGAACGCGTAGATGGACTGGTCCGCGTCGCCGACCACGCACAACTCAGCGGGTCCGACGTGGGTGACCGGATCGGGTCCCTCCGCCCCGGGGATCGGCGAACCACCCACCAACTCACGGATGAGCACGTACTGCGCGTGGTTCGTGTCCTGGTACTCGTCCACCAGCACGTGGCGGAACCGCCGTCGGTAGTACGACGCCACCTCGGGGAACAGCTGTAGCACCGCCACGGTGTGGCCGATCAGGTCGTCGAAGTCCACCGCATTGGCCGCGCGGAGCCGCCGCTGGTACTCGGCGTACAGCGCGGCGATCCCCTCGTCGTGGGGGTTGGGATCCTCACCCAGTGTGGCTGCGAAGTCCTCGTAGTCCACGAGTTCGTTCTTGAGCGAGCTGATCCGGGCCGCAACCCCACGGGGCGGGAACCGCTTCGGATCCAGACCCAGTTCCTTGGTGATCATGACCAGCAGTCGCTGACTGTCGCTGGAGTCGTAGATCGAGAAGTTCGAGGACATGCCCAATCGGTCGGCCTCGCGGCGCAGAATCCGCACACAGGCAGAGTGGAACGTCGACACCCACATCCGGTCGGCCGCTGGCCCGATGGCCTCGGACACGCGTTCCCGCATCTCGGCAGCAGCCTTGTTCGTGAACGTGATCGCAAGAATCTCGCCGACCCGCGCATCTCCGGCAGCCAACAGGTGCGCGATCCGGCGGGTCAGCACCCGGGTCTTGCCGGATCCGGCTCCGGCCACGATCAGCAGCGGCCCACCTCGGTGCTCCACCGCCGCCCGCTGCTCGGGGTTGAGGTCGGCCACCAGGTCAGCGGGGTCGGTCGCGACTGGGGTCGAACGGGAAGGTCGCGCTGCCGGCCGCGCCCGGTCGAGGGCGGCTCCCAGTCCCGCGAAGAGCGAGTCGTCCGAACTGCCAGCCACCCCGTGAGTGTACGTCTGGCCCCCGTCAGCGCCTCACGATGACGCGCAGCGGGGCCGACCGGGCCACGACAGGCGACTCGGCGGCCGGGCCGCTGCGCAGGACCGTGCGGACCACGACGCGGCCGGGGTGCCGAAAGTGTTTGACGATCGCGTACGCACCCGATGTGGGGTGGGGCCGCAGTTTGGCCGAACGCCACTGACGCGGCGCTG
>CAZCRC010000147.1:4012-5905 GCA_964500995.1 uncultured Actinomycetes bacterium | reverse complement strand
GCCCACCTGCATCACTCCACCCGGATCGCACCCGACGTCGTGATGGCCCGCTTGGTGTCCAACCCCAACCAGAAGACGAAGATCGGGACCATCACGATCCCGCCACCAACCCCGAACAGGCCAGACAGCAGCCCGCCTGCAACTCCGGCCGCCACCACCTTGCCGGTGGGCAGCGGTTCGGTGGTCACCCGGCAACCGTAGCGATCACCGCACAACGGGCAGAACGTCCGGCTAGCGTGGCCTGCATGACACGTCGCTTGATCATCGCCCTGTTCATGCTGCCGGCGCTGCTGCTCGGAACCTCGGTCACGAGCGCGCAGGCCCAGCCCGGTATCCGCAGCACCAAGGAGTACCAGGCTCTCAAGGCCTACGTCGGAGTGCTGGCCGCCAAGCGCAACACCCCGGCGACACAGGCCGAGATCAACAAGTTCGAGGCAACGTTGGCCAAGCGGCGCGCGGCCGCAAATAACAAGGTCCGCGAGCAGTTCAGCCAGCGCATGTCGGCGGCCAAGGTCCAGCGTCAGAACAAGCGCGACAAGGTCCGCAAGATGCGGGAGAACCGCCGCGCCGAGATCGCCGCGTTGCGGCAGAACCGTCAGAGCAAACTCAACGAGTTGGCCGCCGACCGACGGGCTGCCATCACCCGCATCGAGAACGAGTACAACGGCAAGCTGACCACCCTCAAGAAGGACCTCACGAAGCTCCAGCGCAAGCTGGCCAAGGCCACCAAGGCCTCAGCTCGAGCCCAGATCAAAGCCGAGATCGCCACCGTGCAGGACCAGATCACCACGCAGCAGCGCGCGCAGCAGAACGAGATCAGCTTGGTGAACACGCGCTACAACACGAACGTCGAGGTGACCAAAGAACGGTTCGCCGACGAGATCGCCAAGACGAATGCCCGCCTGCTGAACGCCATCCGCCAAGCGGACGCCGCCTGGCGGGAGATCTTCGCCGCCAAGAAGCAGAACGCCCAGCAGCATCGGTCGACCGACTTCCAGTTGGTCCGCGACCTGAATGCCAAGGGCGTCGCCTACATCAAGGAGATCCCGGTCAAGGGCGCACCGCAGGACTGAGGAGACCGAACCTCAGGTCCCCAGCAGTTCGGCGGCGGCTATCGCCGATGAGTCGCGCAGGAACTGCTCACACCGGGCAGCTTCGTCGCGGTCACCCATCGAGGCCGCGGCGGCACTGAGTTCGGCCAGGCAACGCAGGAAGCCGCGGTTGGGCGCGTGCTCCCAGGGGATCGGTCCGTGGCCCTTCCAGCCGCTGCGCCGCAGCAGGTCGAGGCCCCGGTGATAACCAACCCGTGCGAACGCGTACCACTCGACGTCGGTGTCGCGGGCGCGGGCTTCGGCGGCAACTGCCGCCCACGCTGCGCTCGAGGCCGGGTGTAACCGCACGACGTCGCGTGGCGGTAGCCCGCTGGCCAGTTCCGCTGCGCCCGGGTCATCGGGCAGCAGAGTGGGGTCGGGACCGAGCAGGTTCTGATCTGTCATGACTCCATCGTGCGCCACGACCGCCATCAACCTGCGGCCGGTCCCGGCTTTCGCACAGCGATCGGCCCTCGCCCCGGAGGAGGGGGCGAGGGCCGATCATCGGGGGGTCAGCGGACGGCTGCGCGGAATGCCTCCCAGGCGGCCTTGCGGGCGGCCTTGCGCTCGACGGCGGCCGCTTTGACAGCTGCCTTGCGGATCTCACGTTGCTCCGCCGTGTCGGCACGGAACTGCATCAACGCGGTGGCCTTCTGCTCCCGTGTCGCGTCCGGATCGGTCAGCACGGCGGTCAATGCCGCCCGTTGGTCGGCGGTCGCGGCTCGGAACGCGGTCTGCGCCTCGTGCACCGCGATGACGAAGTCCTGATTCGCGGCCCGAAGGGCAGCCTTGAGTGTGGCCC
>CAZCRC010000147.1:0-3912 GCA_964500995.1 uncultured Actinomycetes bacterium | reverse complement strand
ACCGCGATGACGAAGTCCTGATTCGCGGCCCGAAGGGCAGCCTTGAGTGTGGCCCAGGCCTCTCGGACCTCGGCCTTGCTGGCGGTTCCGCGCTCCACACCGGGGCCCGGGGGATCGGCCTGAGCCGTGGCCACCGGCGCTGCCGCCAGTCCCAGCGACAGCAGGGCGGTCGATGCCACTGCGACGATTCTCTTGCTCTTCATGGGGAACCTCCGTCGGTTGTTGTCACCCATGTAGACAATCGGCCCCCCGCGGTCCGCTTCTCCATCGGACCTTCGTCGTAGGACCTCGGTTCGCCGGTGTCAGGCAAGGCCCAGCCGCTGCGCGGCGTCGGGCGGAACCAGTTCGAGGTCCTGCGGGTGCTTGGACACGTAGTCGAGGGCGTAGGCGCACGTGGGCAACAGAAGCAGGCCCTCGGCTCTGATGTCGGCCACTGATCTGGCCAGCAACTCCGCCGCCAACCCACGACCGCGCACGGCGGGGTCGACCGCGGTCCGGAAGATCTCCCGGACCCCATCGGCGTCCCGGTACTCGACCACACCCACGAACTCACCATCCAACGCCAGCTCATAGCGGTGGTCAGCAGTGTTGTGAGTGATCTCGGTGGTCATGGCACTCCCTGGTCGGACATCGGTCGGCACGTGCTCCACCCAACTGCGACGTACTGCGGGAGTCAAGACGGAGGCGATAGGGTGCGAACGCCGATTCGTGGAGGTGAGTCCAGATGCGCCGCGTGCTCCTGGCCCTGATTGTCGTCGGATTCGCCGTCCCGGCGTGCAGCCAGACCACCGCCGAACCGGCCGCCTCGACCGCACCGACCGCACCGGCCGCCTCAGCAGAACCGTCGGTGGCGCCGGAGTCGTCAGCCGCCGACAACTACTGCCGCGGCGTGGATGAGTTCATCGCGACGTCCAAGGCCGCGTTGAAAGACCCACTCGAGGCCGACACCAAGGACATCACCGCTCAGGCGCGCACGCTGCAAGAACAAGCCACCGCGTTGGCCGGCGAACTGATCAATGACCCCGCGGGGATCGCTCAAGTTCAGGCTTGCACCGAGAAACTGCAGGAGTTCAACGCAGGGAACTGAACCCGACGCCCGGATGGGGCCGTAGGCTCTGCGGCGGAGGCTGTTGCACGTGATCACCGAGTGGCTGGTGGATTGGGGCTACGCCCTGCCCACAGTGCAGCCGGGCCTGGCGTGGTGGCCGGTTCTGGCCGTGATCGTCCTGCTGTTGATGATCAATGTCGCGGCGAACAAGGCAGTCCCCGGCTACTACCTGTTCTGGACCGTCGGCGGCTCCATTGTCGTGCTCGCCCTCGGACTCCTGGACGGCTGCACGTGGGCCGACCTCGGGTTGGCCCCGCGGACGTGGCCCGCCGGTGTGGTGTGGGGCGGCATCGCCATCGGACTGGTCTTCACGATCTACGCGATCGGAACCACCTGGAAACGAACCCGCGAGGCTTTCCACGACCAGAACATCGCCGGGCTGTCGCTGCCGCGCCTGTTCTGGCAGTCGCTGGTCGAGTTGCCGTTCGGAACGGTGCTGTTCGAGGAGATCGCTTTCCGCGGCGTTCTGTGGGCGATGCTCGCCCGGCGCTACGGCATCGTGTGGGCGACGGTGTGGTCGGCGCTGCTGTTCGGGCTGTGGCACATCCTGCCGTCGCTGGACATGCACCTGCGCAACGACCGCCTCGGCGCCGTGGGCGGCGGGGGCCGCCGGGCCCAGATCGTCGGCATCGTGGGCTCCGTCATCACCACGGCGATCGGCGGCCTGGTGTTCACCATTCTGCGGATCGGGTCCGGCTCGTTGCTGGCCCCCATGGGCCTGCACTGGGCGACGAACGGCTGGGGATACCTGTTCGCGCGACGGGTCAGCCCTCGTCCGGACAACTGAGCCGCAACTCACACGTTTCGGCGGAATCCGGGGCGGACCACGACTGGCAAAGTCGCGAGGAGGTCACGATGCCCCATCCCGGCCGCCAGGCCCCGGGGGCGGGTGTTTCACCCCAGGTCGCAGGGGTAGGGCGACTGTGACCACCGGGGTCACGGCAACCGCCGCAGACACCCGGACGCCGGTTCCCCGGCCGTGTCGGACCCCGGCCCTACAGTGGGCTCAGCGGGCAGACTGCGGCCCAACCGACGGCACACCGCCGACGTGAATGAGACGTGAATGAGTAGGAAGTTGCGGACAAGCCACATGCATACGGCCTTCGATCTGGACAACCGAGCGAGCAGCAACAACGGCCTCACCGACCAAGAGGCACAGATCCTGGACTTCGAACGCTCCTGGTGGCGCTTCGGCGGCGCCAAGGAAGAGGCGATCCGGGAACAGTTCGACCTCACGGCCACGCGCTACTACCAGCTGCTGAACCAGCTCATCGATCGCGACGCCGCGCTCGAAGCCGACCCCGTGCTGGTCCGGCGACTGCGCCGGCTGCGGCAGCAGCGGCAGGTGGCCCGATCAGCCGTGCACCGCTCCCGGCGCTGACGGCGCCGCCGTTTCGGGCGACCCGTCGGTCGCGGAGCGAGTCACCAGGTACTCCGGTATGGACAACAGCGGCGGCCGCTCCAAGGTGAGGATCTCGTGCTCGGTCACGCCGAAGCCGCCGACGTCATGGCTGAACTCCGGCAGCGTCGCATCGACCTCCGGCTGATACACGACCTGCTGTGGATCACATCTGGTCAACGCCGCGTGAAGTATCTGCGCGGACATCCGCGACAGCCGGGTCGCGTCCTGATGGCGATGTTCCCTCACACCTAGGTCCACCTGCGCGATGCCGTCCAACCCCACCGTCCGGTAGGTGTCCACCAACAACCCGATCTCGACGCCGTAGCCGCACGGCATGGGCAGAAGCTCCACCAGCGAGCGTCGCATCGCGTACTCCCCCGACAGCGGCTGGGCGACCCCGGACAAGTCCGGCCACAGCGCGTTGATGAGGGGGCGGGCGAGGATCTCGGTCACCCGACCACCACCGGCAGCGATGCGGAGGTCCCCCGCTACTAGGGGTCGGTCGTACACCGCCTTGACCAGATGGACCCCATCGTCGCTCAGCAGTGGCCCTAGCAGGCCCGTGACGTACTCGGCGGTGAACGACCGCAGATCAGCATCGATGAACACCACGAGATCCCCGGTCGTGGCCGCCAGCCCCCGCCACATCGCCTCGCCTTTGCCCCGATGCAGCGGGATGCCCGGGAGGACATCACGGCTGGCGACCACGCGGGCACCTGCGTCGGCAGCCCGCCGAGCCGTCTGATCGGTACTGTCCGTGTCCACGACGACAAGGTCGTCGACCAGCGGGGATCCCGCCGTCATCAGATCGCGGCGGACGGTGGCGACGATCTCGCCGACCGTCTCCTCCTCATTCAGCGCCGGAAGAATGACGTCGACCCGGCGATCCCCCTTGGCCGCGACGAGGTCTCCCAGCGACCATTCGGCGGCAGCCGATGTGCGCCGAGCGAACCAGGACCGTACCTCTGGCCGCATCCAGACTCCCTGTTTCGGCTGTACCTCCAGTACAGTGTCTCAACACAACTAAACATGTCTCATCCAGAGGGGCAGAGGGAAACGGCCCAGCGAAGCCCCGGCAACCGTTCAGTCGGTGCCAAGTCCGTCCCTATTGAGGGAAAGATGAGGAGAACCTCCCGTGACCCTGCTCGCCAATGACTCCACTACCGGCACCGCCCTGCCCACCACACCGGCGCCCGACTTCGGCAATGCCACCGGCCTCGTGTGCCGGGAATGCGGCGCCTCGTACGACCTTGGTGCCGCCTACGCGTGCCGGGAGTGTTTCGGGCCGCTTGAGGTCGCTTACGACCTCAGCGGCATCACCCGGGAATCGATCGAGGCCGGCCCACAATCGCTGTGGCGGTACTCGGCCTTTCTCCCCGTCGCCTCGTACGCCGGCGACGAG
>CAZCRC010000146.1:0-5911 GCA_964500995.1 uncultured Actinomycetes bacterium | reverse complement strand
TCGTAGATGCGTTGCGGCATCGTGAACAGCGCCGCCACCGACATCGTCGTGACCTCCCACATGTAGGCGGGCACTGCACTCACGGGAAGCCCGACGTACTCCACCGCGGGACGGATTCCCAGGAAGGCTCTCGTCGTGGTCTCACCGGTCGGTTCGCCCTTGTCGTCGAAGACCGGGTAGGGCACCGGTTCGATCACGACGGTCTCGGTGACGGGGGCGCCATTGCGGATCACCACCACCTGAGTCGGCCCTGACGCTGCCGCCAATGCGTCACCGACATCGGTCCATTGGGCAATGGGGGTGCCGTCGATGGATTCAATGCGATCGCCGGGCTGCAGTCCGGCAGCCGCGGCTGTGGTGGCGGTTCCCCCGGTGCACTCCCCTTCTGCCGAGGCCGCCCCCTCGGGGTTGGTCACGGTCGGCACGCACGGGACCACCGCCTCGAGGCTGGCCGTCGGCTGCGGCATCCCCACCCCCACGAGCAAGGCGCCGAACAGTAAGAACGCAAGGATCAGGTTCATGAACGGACCGGCCATCATGACCACGATGCGCTGGTGGACGGGAAGGCGATAGAAGACGCGATTCTCGTCGCCCGGTTCGATCTCGGACAGCGATTGGCGGCGGGCCTCGTCGATCAACTGCCCGAACCTGCCGCTCGGTTCAGGCTGGTCCACCCGACCCGGCGGGTACATCCCGACGATACGGACGTATCCCCCGACCGGAATCGCTTTCACCCCGTATCGGGTTTCGCCCCGAACCTTGGCGAAGACGGCCGGACCGAAGCCGATCATGAACTCGGTCACCTTGACGCCATAGTGCTTGGCCGTGGCGAAGTGACCGAACTCGTGCAGGCCGATCGACAGGAAGATCAGGAAGATGAAGATCAGGATGCCGATGACGTTGGCGATCACATCACCCATCGCTCCTCCTTCCCCTCACGCCTGGACCAGCTGCACCGCCCGTTGTCGGGCCCACCGGTCTGCTGCTAGGACGTCGGCCAACTCCAGGCCGTTCCCACCGGCGTCGAACTCCCCGGCATAGTCCGACACGACCTGTTCCACGGTATCCACGATTCCGGTGAAGGGCAGCCCGCCGGTCAGGAATGACTCGACTGCCACTTCGTCGGCGGCATTGAAGATCGCCGGCAGGACGCCACCGGCCGTGCCGACCCGGGCCGCCAGTGCGATGGCTGGGAACGCCGAAGTGTCAACGGGCTCGAACGTCCACTGCGTCGCCTGGCTCCAGTCACACGCCGGTGCGGCATCTGGGACCCGCTCGGGCCACGACAGTCCCAACGAGATGGGCAGTCGCATGTCCGGTGGGCTCGCCTGAGCGATCGTGGAACCGTCGACGAACTCGACCATCGAGTGCACCACGGACTGGGGATGGATCACGACATCAAGTTGGTCGAACGCCAGGTCGAACAGCAGGTGAGCCTCAATCAGCTCCAGCCCCTTGTTCACCAGGGTGGCGGAGTTGATCGTCACCAGCGGACCCATCGACCACGTCGGATGTGCCAGCGCCTGTTCCGGGGTCACCTGCTGCAGTTCCGCTCGGGTCCGGCCGCGGAAAGGGCCCCCACTCGCTGTCAGGATGAGCCGTCGCACTTCGGCGGCGGTTCCGGAACGCAGCGCCTGGGCCAGGGCGGAATGCTCGGAGTCGACCGGGACGATCTGACCGGGCCGGGCGAGTCGCTTCACGATCGGTCCGGCGATGATCAGGGATTCCTTGTTGGCCAGAGCAAGCGTCGTTCCGGCCTCGAGGGCCGCGATCGTGGGTGGCAGTCCCGCCGCGCCCGACAGACCGTTGAGTACCACGTCGCAGGGGTGAGCGGCGACCTCGGCGGCGGCCGACGGACCGGCCAGTACCTGTCGTTCCGGCACGAGATCGCGCAGTTGAACGGCCGCGTCCGAGTTCGCCACCGCGATGAGGGGAACATCGAACTGGGTTGCCTGCTGCGCCAGCAGCGCAACATCGGAGCCGCCCGCAGCCAGGGCAACCACTCGGTACCGATCGGGATTGCGACCGATGATGTCGAGCGCTTGGACCCCGATCGAGCCAGTACTGCCGAGGATCACCACATCACGCATCGAGGTCAGTCCTCCTTGACCGAGGCCGCCAGCTGACCGCAGGCGCCGTCGATCTCACGACCGCGAGTGTCGCGCACCGTCACCGCGACTCCCGCGTCCGCCACGATCGACACGAACTCGTCCTGTACCTGGGGGTCCGAGGCCGTCCACATCGAGCCCGGGGTGGGGTTGAGGGGAATCAGGTTCAGGTGCGTGAGTCGACCCGCCAACAACTCACCCAATGCCGCCGCCCGCCAGGCTTGATCGTTGATGTCCCGGATCAGGGCGTACTCGATGCTGTAGCGCCGCCCGGTGCGCTGCGCGTAGGCGTCCGCCGCGGCCAGGACCTCCTGAACCGGCCACCGGTGGTTGATCGGCACCAAGGTGTCGCGCAGGTCGTCGTCTGGGGCATGCAGCGACAGGGCGAGCGTCACGGGCATGCCTTCGGCCGCCAGATCGTGCATCCGGGGCACCAGTCCGACCGTCGAGACCGTCACGTTACGCGCGGACATACCGAAGCCGGCGGGGCTGGGATCGATGATCCGGTGCAGCGCCGCCACCAGCGCCCGATAGTTCGCCAGCGGTTCCCCCATGCCCATGAACACGATGTTCGTCAGGTGGTCCGGGGACCGACTGAATACGCCACTGGCCGCCATGCGTCTGGCGTGACGTACCTGCTCGACGATCTCGCCCGTCGACAGATTGCGCGTGAGGCCCTGTTGCCCGGTGGCGCAGAAGGGGCACCCGATCCCGCAGCCGGCTTGTGAGGACACACAGGCAGTGACCCGTTTCGGATACGCCATGACGACGCTCTCGACCAGTCCCCCACCCGCCAGTCGCCAGACGTTCTTGACCGTGTGGCCGTTGTCGCACGCCAGCTCCGTGACGGGATCGAGCAGATCCGGGAACCACGTGTCGGCGACCTGGTCGCCCAATGCGGCCGACAACTCCGACCACGTTCGCGGGTCGGCGTCGTTCTGCCCGAAGTAGCGTCGCGAGATCTGGTCGGCGCGGAACCGCGGCAGCCCGGCCGTCGTCACCGCTGGGCCACGGTCATCCGGCGGCAGGTCCGCCCAGTGCGACGGCGGCTTGGTGGAACGCCGACTCCGGGCGGGGTCCGTGATGCCCGGGAGCTCGATCTCGGTCATGAGCCCAGCAGCAGGGTGAACAGCGCCCAGGACACGAAAGCGTTGGGGATCAGGGAGTCGAGACGGTCCATGAGACCCCCGTGCCCCGGAACGATCGACCCCATGTCTTTGATGCCCAGGTCGCGTTTGATGGCGCTTTCGATGAAGTCACCGAGCGTGGCCGTGATCGTCATGAGCAGTCCGACGAGCGCGCCTTCCCACCAACTCCCGGAGAGGACCGTGACGAAGAGTCCGACACCGATCGCGACCTGGAACAGGACCGACCCGGCGAACCCTTCCCAGGACTTCTTGGGGCTGATGGAGGGTGCCATCGGATGCTTGCCGAACAACACACCCGCCGCGTAGCCCCCGATGTCGCTCCCGATCGTCAAGGCGATGAACGCGACGATGCGCCAGGCACCGTCGGCAGTTGCCAGGGTGAGGACCGCGAATCCGAGCATCAGCGGGATGTACGCCGCTACGAACACCGACGCCGTGGTGTCCCGAACGTAGTTGTCGGTTCCCTGGGTGAGGCGCCAGACCATGATCACCAATACCAGGGCTGCGAAGATGCCCAGGTACGCGGCTGTTCCGTGAACATAGGCGGCCCAACCGATGAGGGGTACGGCAATGAGGATGGGCCACTGGACGATCCGGACGTTGCGCGCGGCGAAGCCGTTGGCGATCTCGGTGATCCCGATCCACAACGCGACAACAGCGAGCACGATGAAGAGCCATTTGTGCCACGCCAGACTCGCCACGATGAGGGCGACCAGAAAGACCCCCGCCGCGATGGCGACCGGTAGGTCGCGACCGGCTTTGGAGGCAGGGGCGGCGGGATCCGGTGCGGCCACCGGGGCGGAGTCCGACACCGGTCAGACCTCGAGCAGTTCTGCTTCTTTGTGCTTGAGCATCTCGTCGATGTGACTCACATGCTGGTGGGTGACCTCGTCGAGGTGCTTCTCCGCCCGCTTGACGTCGTCCTCGCCCACGTCGCCGTCCTTGGCCAACTTGTCGAGCACCTGGTTGGCGTGGCGACGGATATTGCGGATGGCGATGCGCGCGTCCTCGGCCTTGGTCTTGGCCGTCTTGATGTACTCCCGACGGCGTTCTTCGGTGAGTTGCGGCAGGACGACCCGGATGATGTTGCCGTCAGACGCCGGGTTGACGCCCAGATCCGAGTCGCGGATGGCCTTTTCGATGGAATCAATCACGGACTTGTCGTACGGCGTGATGATCATCATCATCGCCTCGGGCGAAGCGAACGAGGCCAACTGCTGCACCGGGGTGGGGGTGCCGTAGTAGTCCACGGTGATCTTGGCGAACATGGCCGGGTTCGGGCGGCCGGTCCGCAACGCACCGAAGTCCTCCCTGGCGACTCCGACGGCCTTGTCCATCTTCTCTTCAGCCTCGAGCAGTGTGTCGTCGATCAACGGAACTCCCTTGTCGCGCTCAACTGATGAGCGTTCCGATCCTCTCACCCCGGACCGCCCGGGCGATGTTGCCATGCTCCAGCAGGTTGAAGACCACAATCGGCAGATCGTTGTCCCGACACAGGCTGATGGCAGTGGCGTCGGCGACTTTCAGGTCGCGCCGAAGCACCTCGTCATAACTCAACTCATCGAAGCGCTGTGCCTCGGGGTTCGTCCGGGGGTCGCTGTCGTACACCCCGTCCACGCCCTTGGCCATCAGGACGACCTGGGCCCCGATCTCCAACGCCCGCTGGGCGGCGGTCGTGTCGGTGGAGAAGTAGGGCGAACCCAGGCCCGCTCCGAAGATCACGACCCGCCCTTTGGCCAAATGGCGTTGGGCCCGGCGAGGCACGTACGGTTCGGCCACCTGGCCCATGGCGATCGCCGTCTGGACCCGGGTCTCGATGCCTTCCTTCTCACAGAAGTCCTGCAGCGCCAGGCAGTTCATGACCGTGCCCAGCATGCCCATGTAGTCCGCCCGCGCCCGATCCATCCCGTGCTCGGACAGCTGCGCGCCGCGGAAATAGTTGCCGCCCCCAATGACGACCGCCACCTCGGCCCCGCCACGCACCACGTCCGCGATCTGGGCCGCAATGGAGCGGACCACGTCTGGGTCAACACCCAAGCCACCACCACCGGCGAAAGCTTCGCCGGAGAGTTTCAGCAGGACGATCGGAAAGCCACCGGCCGGCGTCATCGGCCAGGTGTTGTCCGCCGCAGCAGGATTGGGATCGGCGTCGAGTGTCACGCGAAGTGCCCTTCTCGTCGGCCCGGTCAGGCCTGGCCGACCTCGATCAATGCGAACCCTGTCACGGTAGTCCCCGCCTCTTGCAGTGTCTGCGCGACGGACTTCTTGTTCTCCTGCACGGACGGCTGATCCAACAGGACGGTGTCCTTGTAGAAGCCGTTGACCCGCCCCTCGATGATCTTGGGCAGAGCCTGCTCGGGCTTGCCCTCCTCGCGGGCAGTGGCCTCGGCGATGCGCTGCTCGTTCGCGACCGTATCGGCCGGGACCTCGTCGCGGTTCAGGAACCGCGGCTTCATGGCCGCGATCTGCAGCGCAACCGCGCGAGCGGCCTCAGGGCTGCCCTCGTAGCCGAGCAGGACCCCGACCGCAGGAGGCAGATCCGCGGAGCGGCTGTGAAGGTAGACCTCGAGAGTCCCGTCGACGACGGCGAACCGCCCCAGTTCGATCTTCTCGCCGATGATCGCGGACAGATCCGACACACTGTCAGCCGCAGAC
>CAZCRC010000145.1:0-5931 GCA_964500995.1 uncultured Actinomycetes bacterium | reverse complement strand
GCGGCCTCGTCGACCACAACCGTGGCGTGCGGATGCAACTGGAGCGCGGACGACGGCACCATGGCGGTCACCGGCCCTTCGACGGTGGCAGCCACAGCCTGGGCTTTGTTGCTGCCCCACGCCAACAGGACCAGGTGGTCGGCGCGCAGGATCGTGCCGATGCCCTGCGTGAGCACGTGATGAGGCACTTGGGAAAGGTCATCGTCGAAGAACCGGGCGTTGTCCTCGCGGGTTTGCTGAGTCAATGTCTTGATGCGGGTCGGTGATGCCAGTGACGAGGTCGGCTCGTTGAAGCCGATGTGACCGTCGGTTCCGACTCCCAGGATCTGCAGGTCGATCCCGCCGGCGGCCGTGATGGCGAAGTCGTACGACAGACAGGCCCCCCGCGGGTCGTCGGACCAACCGTCGGGGGTCTGTACGGCGTCGGGAGCGAAGTCGACCCGACCCACGATCTCGCGGTCCAGCACGGCCCGGTACGACTCGGGATGTCCCTCGGGCAGACCTACGTACTCGTCGAGCGCGAAACCGCGGGCCTGTGCGAACGAGATCTCGCCCCGCTCGTAGCGCGCCGCGAGATCGTCATACACGGGCAGCGGTGTGCTGCCCGTGGCCAGGCCGAGGACCGCCTGCGGTTTCGCGGCCAGCAGCGCAGCAATGGCATCACCCACCAACGCGGCACCGGTGGACGGGTTTTCGACGACGACGACCTCCATGGCGGGAACCCTAGTGGGCGAGCCCGGCGGTGTCGCGCGCCGCGGCGGGTCAGCCGAGGCCGCGGCCCTGGCCCCGCAGCGGGCATCGCACATCGGCCCGGTTGCCCGTCTGCCGGGGTGGGAGCGCCCCCGACCCCAGGAAGCGGGAGACATATCCTCGCGCGCACGGGTTGCCCAGGCTGTCGGCGTGGGTGGGGTCCTTGACGATCTCGACCAGGGACGCGCGGGGGAACAAGGTCCGCACGGCGAGGCTGCCGGCGAAAGGGGTTGCTCCGTCGTACGTGCCGCCGACCAACAGCATCGCCGGGGCGTCGGACCCGTCGACGGGGAACCGCGGGCCCGGGGGTACGGGCCACGTCCGGCACTGCGCGTTGAACCAGGCGTTCATCCACGTGATGTTGGGGGCTTTGCGGTACACGCGCCAGTTGTCAGCCGACCACGTGGACCACTCGACCGGCCACGGCGCATCAGTGCATTGGACTGCGGAGTAGACCGCGAACGTGTTGTCGTCGCCGAAGCTGCCGGATCGCCGGTAGGTGCGCACCAGCTCCCGGGCGTCACCGCGATTGACGTAGTTCGCGAACACCGCGGCGAGGCTGAACCACTCGCTCTTGGCGTAGACGACGGTGTTGAAGATGTCGGCCCACTCCGCGGCGCCGATCTTGCCGCGAGCGGGTCGGGCGGCGAGCGAGCGTTCGGTCCGGTTGTACTTCTTTGTCACTGCTTTCTCGGTCGCCCCCAAGTCGAACCTGCGGTCGCGCTTCGCAATCCAGGCGAACCATCGGTCGAGGTTCTTCTGCATGGCGACGTCCTGGTCCAGGTTCGACTGGTAGAACACGCGGCTCGGATCGATATTGGAGTCGAGGATCATGCGGTCCACCCGGTCGGGGTGAGCGGTGGCGTACACCTGACCGAGGTAGGTCCCGTACGAGAACCCGAAGTAGTTGATCTGTTCGGCACCCAGTGCGGTGCGGATGACCTCCATGTCCGCCACCGAGTCCGTCGTGCGCATGTGGCGCAGGATGTCGCCGTTCTTGGCGCAGTCCAGCGCGTACTGTTCGGAACGTTCGAGCCACGCGTCGAGCACCGCAGCGGGGCGGGGGATGTAGTCGGGCCGGTTGAACCCGAAGTAGTCGGGGTCGCAACTGACTCGGGGGCGGCTCGCACCCACCCCCCGGGGGTCGAATCCGATCCAGTCGTAGCGCGCCCGCACCTTCTTGGGGAACTCCTGTCCGATGGCCGACATCGTGAGCCCCGCGCCGCCGGGGCCGCCGGGGTTGAGCAGGATCACGCCCCGGTACTTCTTGGCCGATGACGTGTGCTTGAGCCGCGACACTGCCAACCTGATCGTTCGGCCCTCGGGGTCGGAGTGATCCAGTGGGGCCAGCACCGTGGCGCACCGGATGGCGGAGAAGCGCAGGGCAGCTGACTTACAGCGCTGCCAGGAGACGGTGGCGCTGGTCACGGGCGCATTGGTCGCGGGGGCTGATGCTGCCACTGGGGTGGTCGGCTCGGGAGGGGTGGCGTGCGCCGACGACGCAGCTGTGAGGGGCACGGCGAGGGCGCAGACCGCGACGGTGATCGCGAGCGGGTGTGGTGTCGGCAACGGGCCTCCTTGCGAGCCTTCACACTATCGACGTGGCAGGTGCCAGCCACGTTCCCGCGCCACAAGATCCATTCGCCGGACTCGCGAAACACCGGGGATAGGATCGAGCCGTGCTTCCCGTGCTGCCGTGGCCGCGTGCCCTCGGATCCGCCGTGGTGATCACCACGCTCGGACTGGCAGCCCACGTCAGCGTCGCCGACCACGCGGTCTCCCCGCTGCTGGTGGTGGGCTTCCTAGTGGTGGCCACGCTGCTGGCGCGGATGCTGCAAGGCGGTCCCGGTTCCCGAATCCGCCTCATGGCACTGCTGGCCGCCGGACAGGTGCTGTTCCACATCCTGCTCAGCTCCGGCCACTCCGGCGGGCATGCCCACACGGTGGTGGCCGCCCACGGCCATGACTCGACCGCGGGACTGCGCCGGTCCGTGGCCCCCATGGCGCCGGTGATCATGGAATGGCTCGGTGCGGGAGTGTCCAGTCTGGTCACCCAGCCCGCCATGCTCCTCGCTCACGCCGGTGCCGCGCTGGCCGCTGGGTGGTGGCTCGCACATGGCGAGCGGCTGGCCGTGACGACCACGGCCGCGATTGCGGCGTTGTTCCGGGTCGCCCCCAACGTCGCCGCCACCCCGGCGTGTCACACCCGACCCCGCCTGGTGCGGGTGCAGTCGCGGGGGCTTCGGTCGCAGTCGCGGCTGCTCGCCCGCAGCCTGGCTCGCCGGGGACCGCCGGCACAAGTCTGGGCCCCCTTCGCTCTTCCTGCCTGACCACGTCGCGAGTCGGGCAGTGGCCCGATGGTGTTGTGGCGCGCGCGCAGCGTGCCACCGCGACGGCGGCGCAATCCGCGTCGTCTCAGTCATCACAGTCATCGCAGTCATCGCAAGGAAGCAACATGATCACGTACAACCTGTCCCACCCCCGACGAGCCGTGGCTCTTGCCGGGATCGCCGGTGTGGCGCTCGCCAGCCTGGCGGCCTGCTCATCTGGTGGGTCCACCGACGCGCCGGCAGCCGCGACGGAATGCCCGATCACAGTCGCCGATCCCTGGGTCAAGGCGGTCGACAAGGGCATGACCGCTGCGTTCGGAACGGTGACCAACACCAGTGACGCAGCTATCACGATCACCTCGGCGAGCTCGCCCGCGTCGTCCGCCATGGAACTGCATGAGGTGGTCGACAACAACGGCGCCATGGTGATGCAGCCGGTCCCCGGTGGCTTCCCGGTGCCCGCAGCTGGAACGTTGGCGATGGAACCAGGCGGCTATCACCTGATGCTCATGGACGTCACCGCGCCCATCAAGGCCGGTGAGGATGTGGCGATCACCATGACCTGCTCGAACGGCGCCACCGCGCAGTTCACCGCCCAGGCGCGCACCTTCGAGGGCGGCGAGGAGGAGTACCGCAACGACGGCATGGACAGCATGGATGAGATGTCCCTGACTCCCACGCCCACCCCGGCCGAGTCATGACCGAGCGGTCACCTGGCCTGTCGCGGCGTCGCCTCTTGGGCGGCGCCGCGGCGCTGGGCGCGGTCGCTCTCGCCCGCCCGCAACAGGCGGCGGCAGCGGAACCTGACTCCCCGACTATCACCGCCGAGTCGTGTTTCGGCGAACACCAGGCCGGCCTGCAACCCCCGCTGCCCGCCCATGCGACGTTCATCGGGCTGGATCTCCGGGATCAGCTGGGCAAGGCGGATGTGCGGCGACTCCTCACGGTCTGGGCAGATGACATCTCCCGCTTGACCACGGGACGTCCGACGCTGGCTGATACCGCACCGGAACTCGCCCAGGCGGGCACTGGGTTGACGGTCACGGTGGGGTTCGGGCCCGGGTTCTTCCGACTGCCGGGTTTGGCCGGGCAACGACCCGAGTGGCTCGCGCCCCTGCCCGACTTCGCCATCGATCAACTGGCCGACGAGTGGTCGGGAGGGGATCTGCTGGTGCAACTGCGCGGTGAGGATCCGCTCGACCTGAGCCACGCCCAACAGATGCTGCTCACGAACGCCGCGGAGTTCGCGCGCGTGCGGTGGGTGCAACGGGGCTTCCAGCGGGCGGCAGCAGTCCGGCAACCGGGAGCCACGGGGCGCAACCTGATGGGCTACGTGGACGGCACGGTGAACCCTGTCCCGGGGTCCCCGGACTTCGACCGCGTCGTGTGGTGCGCGGCAGGTCCCGAGTGGCTGCGCGGGGGTACGGGCATGGTGCTGCGCCGGATCCGGATGGATCTGAGCACATGGGGGGCGGTGGATCGCCCCAGCCGCGAATTGATCATGGGGCGCCGGATGGAGTCGGGAGCGCCGCTGACTGGCACGGTCGAGGCCGATGTGCCCGATCTGGCCGCTCGCGACGCCAACGGCATGCTCACGATCCCGGAGTTCGCCCACATCCGATTGGCGCATCAGGCCGATGGGTGGGAGAGGATCTCGCGACAGCCGTACAACTACGACGACACGTCGGGCGCAGTACCGGATGCCGGTCTGCTGTTCGTGGCCTACGCCGCCGATCCGGTCCGGCAGTTCGTCCCCATCCAGCGTCGCTTGGCTGACGGAGACGCGCTGAACACCTGGACCACCCCGGTCGGTTCGGCAGTGTTCGCGATCCCGCCGGGATTCTCGCCCGGCGGGTATCCGGGCGATCGCCTGCTGGAGTGACTCGACAGGCCATCGGCGCTCGTCCCTGCCAGAGTGAACCGGCTACGAGGAGGACCATGACCCAGATCGAGTTGGCAGCGGCCCTGCCCAAGCCGGTGGCCTACGTGTTGGCCGGAGGTGCGTCGTTCGGATCTGCTCAAGTGGGGCATCTGCGCGCGTTGGCCGAGACCGATCTGACCCCCGACTTCGTGGTCGGCACCTCGGTCGGATCCCTCAATGGGGCGGTGGTGGCCGAGGACCCCGTCACGGCACCGGAGCGGTTGACGGCTCTGTGGGGGTCCGTCACCAAGCAGGAGATCTTCGGCACGACGATCAACCACGCCGTCAACATCGCGACAGGTCGGCCGTCGGCGACACACAACGATGGGCTGCGTTCGTTCATCGAGCGGGCCATCACCGCGCGGACGTTCGAAGAGCTCTCGATCCCGCACACCGCCATGGCAACGGATTTCGACACCGGTAGGGCGGTGGCGCTGGACCAGGATGATCTCGTCTCCGCGCTTCTGGCCAGCGCTGCGATTCCGTTGGTGTTCCCCGAAGTGGAGCGCAAGGGTCGCCGCCTGGTCGATGGTGGCCTCGTGGCCAACGTCCCCATCTCGGTGGCGGCCGGTAAGGGAGCGCAGACGATCGTGGTGCTGGACTGCGGGTTCACCGTGATGCCGGCGGACAACGACGACAACTACGCCGGGCGACTGCTGCGCACAGCGGCGATCATGGCAGCCCAACAGGTGCGGCGGGACCTGGAGAGCGTGACCGACCGGACCGTGCTGTACCTGCCCGGGCCCTGGCCGATCCGGGTGCGCCCCGACGACTTCCGCAGTTCCGCCGAGATCGCGTCCAAGACCTACGGTCTGACGATGTCGTGGCTGCATGCGCTGGAGCCGAACGGGCCCGGTCGGTACGGAACCGCACCTACCGACGCCATCAAGAAGGGCGAACAGTTGCCGAGCCCTGACGAAAGCGAGCGGG